>JAJYFX010000131.1 GCA_021785315.1 Actinomycetes bacterium
TTTATCGTCCATTGAATCCCCCCACTTTTGCCGCACGCCCGCCGAGGTCTAAATATAACAGGGATGCCAAATTGTTTCAAATACTGAAATCGGCCGTCATCCTTGGTTCTGGATAGGCAGGTGCGGAATAAATACTCTCGAGCCAATGTATTCCGAGGCTGCACGATCTTGAGCTTCGAGAACGTGGCTGTACACCCTGAGGGTGATGGAAGCATCAGCGTGACCTAGGCGACCGCTGACGGTTCTAACGTCTACACCAGCCGCTATCAACTCCGTAGCCGTGAAATGTCTCAGCTGGTGCAGATGGTATGGCAACCCCAAGGAGTCACAGACCTTGCGAAACATCCTCGACGGCGTGTCGGGATGCAGAGGGATCGAACCATCGGGCGCACCGTAAAAGACATAGGGATCGTCAACCAAGACAAACCCGAGGTCGACATTCTTTTGGAGCGCTTCGGTCTGGGAACTGATAACACCTTCCAGAATTTCATCGACACCAAGTTTCCGCACGCCATGTGTTTTCGTGGATTTCACAACTACCCCACTAGCAGGGGTATAGCCAACACTCCTTGAGATTGTCAGGACCTTCATCATCGGATCGTAATCAGACCACCTGAGTGCCAACGCTTCCCCTCGTCTCGCTCCAGTGAGAGCGCAGAGAGCGAAGACAGCTGCAAGCTGAGGGCTACGCAGTGACGTAGCTATCAGAATCTGTCCTAATTCTTCTGGTGTAGGAGCTGACGCGACATTGCGCCTGACAGTTGGAGGAGAGGCAAGTTTGGCCACATTCTTTTCCACCCATCCCCACTTGACCGCCTGACTGAGCACTCGGCTGATAAGAGCGTGCGCATACCGAATCGACGCGGCGCTAAGACCCTTTTCAGCCATTTCCCGATAAAGATTGTCAAGATCGCGACCGGTGAGCTTTTCGATTCGCTTAGACCCGAGTGCGGGGATAATGTGATTTTTCGCGATCAAGCGATAATTTCGTTGTGTCGACAGGGCCAAGCCGTCGCTGACCTGGAAGAACTCATCAACAAGACGGGCCAACGTAATGGAAGACTTGACAGCCCGAACGGAAACCGCAAGTTTGGCGAGGACTTGATCAGCTATGCGAGAGCCGCCTTCGACTGTCTTCGAAACATAGATGTATTTGCCTGTTACGGGATCTTTGCCAGCCGATACTCTCAGTTTCCAGACACCCGGTCTGATTTCTTTCTTTTGACCAATCACGAACCAATTATGCACTAATTAAGCACCGACATCAAATGGTAACCGTAAGACTTTGCGGAAATGCACCTTCAGCTGCCTATTCGAAGAGCCCGAGAGGGGATTCGAACCCCTGACCTGCTCATTACGAGTGAGCTGCTCTGCCGACTGAGCTACCCGGGCGCTCGGGTAATTCTAGCTGACCTTGTCCGCAAGACGACTGAGTAAGGCAACAAGCAATAAAAATTCGCTACTGTTCCTGTTTAGAGCTCGCTGTGCGTCTTCAATCTGGTCAATAGCCTTCAAGCAAGATTGAATTTCACTCTCAGCAAGATCCGGCGCCACCATCTGATCGCGGTAGTGCCGCTCAATAAGCAGCAGACCAGCCCGCAGTTCAGCAGTTCGAATTCTTCGAAGTTCTCTGTGGTGCTTTTCCTCAAGCTTTTTGACTAGGGTCTCTCGAGAATCTCCGGTAGCCTTCGCCATCTCGGCAGCCCGGGAGATTTCCTCTTTCTGGTGCTTTCTTCGACGATCCTCCACAAGCCCGACTATTCCTAGCAGGCGATCAACCAAATTGATGACCGTAGCCATATCTCTACGGAGCAACCCGGGGATCTGTTCCCAGAGCAGACAACTATCCCTGAGTTCGTGGTCGCCAGCCAATGCAATGGCCCGTGACCATCGACCAGCGCTCAGGCGAACCGCCTTTCTGGAATCCTCCTCGCCGTAACCAAGTCCGCACAGGTGGGTAACTATTTGCTCTTCCGACAGTGGATCGAATCTCAGCACTACAGACCGGGACATCAAAGTTCTAAGCTCCGGCACTTCCATGGAAGCGAGCAGCAGGAATATAGTCGACTCAGGTGGTTCTTCAACGCTTTTAAGGAGCGTCGGCGCCGCTTTTCCAACCAGCTCAAGTTCGGGAACGATAATAATTCGATACTTTGAACCTGATGTCGACTTGAAAGCCATATCCACGATCTCGCGTGCCTCCTCAACCAGCAAAAAGGCGCCGGAACGCTCATAAAGGGCAACATCTGGATGCACGTCACGATCTACTGACATGCAGATTCGACACTTACCGCATCCACCGTCGCCGCACAAAATTGATTTAGCAAACGCCTTAGCGCCTTCCAAGACTCCTGCATCTTGCGGACCAATGAAGAAGTAGGAGTTTTTCAAATTTTCTAGATGTGCCTGCAGTTCGCGAGCAAGTCGATCCTGACCTGGAATTTTCTCAAACAGGTCGACGACGCTCATGACGGATTCCCAACCTTCACTTTTCTCCGAAATTCTGAACTACCACCAGTACCTGGGCAAAAATCTCTTCGTGCAGATCTTCAACCGAAAGTGACGCATCCAGCATTATCCATGAGTTGGAAGCTGCGAGCTCTGAATATCCTTGAGCAACCCTGGCAAAGAACTCCGGCGATTCAGTCTCAATTCGATCGCGCTCCTCCCTTTTACGTTGCAGGGCTAATAGCGGATCCAGATCGAGGAAAAATGTGAGATCAGGTTCAATACCAGAGGAGGCAAAGTGAGTGATAATTTTCAATATCTCCAGCTCAAGCCCTCTTCCATATCCCTGGTATGCGAGATATGAGCCCGCAAAGCGGTCGCATATTACGAAGCACTCATTCCTCATGGTGGGAATGACCATCTGCGAAACGTGGCTAGCGCGTGCAGCTGCCATGATTAGCGCTTCCGTTCGCGCATCAATAGGCGCATTCGCGTCAAGCACCAGCTTCCTAAGTTCTTCCGCCAAGGGGGTTCCCCCCGGTTCCCGGGTCAGCACCGCCTCCCGATTCAACTCAGATCGGATCCGCTGTGCAAGCAGCTGCGCCTGGGTGCTCTTGCCAACGCCTTCAACTCCTTCAAAGGCGACAAACAATCCCCGCTTCAACTCGTTGTCTTCTTCTTGGAAGTTCTCACAGTAGTTTTGGCGGTCGATTTTTTCGCTGCCGACCTTCCCGAAGTTCGCTTTTTGGGCACACCCCCATTTGCGGCAATCGACTCTTTGCGCATTTCAATCAGCTCAATGGCGCGCTCGACGGTCAGCTCATCCTGAGTGTCGCCTACCCTAAGCGAAGCATTAACTTCGCCATCTGTGACATATGGCCCGAAACGTCCGCTTCTCAGCGTGATTTCCTTGCCATCTGGAGTTTGCCCGACAACGATCACCGGACTTGCCATCCGCGCTCGTCCTCCCTGTGTGGTCTTGGGAGCAGCCAAGATCTCCAGGGCACCTTTGACATCGATACTGAAGATCTGGTCTTCGGAGGAAAGGCTTCTCGTAGCACTACCTTTTTTCAAGTAGGGTCCATATCTTCCATTTGCAGCCTGAATCGATTGGCCGTCACTGGGGTCTATACCAATATCCCTGGGAAGTGATAACAACTTGATTGCATCCTCGAAGCTAATAGTCGAAAGGCTTTGACTTGTAAATAGTGACGCAGTCTTAGCCTTTGCCTTGGGGGGCAACTCAGACGGGTCTCCTAGCTGCACAAATGGTCCAAATCTGCCTGCTTTGGCATACACCGAGAGTCCAGTTTCCGGATCTGTTCCTAACAACCTATCGTTTGAGATTTGGCTTAGGAGCTCAAGGGCCTTTTCAACCGTAAGCTCGTCAGGCGCCAAATCGCCAGGAATCGGAGCAGTCGACTCACCGCACATAAGGTATGGGCCAAACTTGCCAACCCTGGCCACTATTTCGTTGCCCTCGGCATCCTTCCCAATCGGAATCGAATTGATCGCTCGAGGATCAATTTCATCTAAGCGATTTTGAACCATGGATTTCAATCCGTTGCCGTCAGTTCCGAAATAGAACTCATTCAGATACGTCACGAACTCCTTTTCGCCTTTGGCAATCTGGTCGAGAGAATCCTCCAGAGCAGCTGTGAAGTTGTAATCCACTAGGTAGTAGAAATACTGCTCAAGCAGGGTCACCACGGCAAAGGCAACAAACGAGGGAACTAGTGCAGCTCCCTTTTTCCACACGTATCCACGGTCCAAAATTGTGCCAATTATCGAGGCGTAGGTCGAGGGACGCCCCACGCCCATCTCCTCCATGGACTTGACCAGCGAGGCCTCAGTGAACCTAGCAGGCGGCGTGGTGTTGTGTGATTCGGCTTCCAAGTCCACTACATCAACTGCGTCACCCACTTCGAGCTGGGGCAGCCGAACCTCGGTACTGTCGAGTTCTGCCTCGGGATCGTCAGCTCCCTCGACATATGCCCGCAGGAAACCAGGGAAGGTAATAACCTTGCCTGAAACCCCAAACAAAACCTCCTGACCCGCGGCAATGGACGGCGAAAAATCCCCGCCAAAAGAAGCCGGAATGCTTGTCTTCAGCCTCACTTGCGCCGAGGATCCCTCGGCGTCGGACATCTGCGATGCAATGGTACGCTTCCAGATCAGCTCGTACACCTTGACTTCATCCGAAGAAAGTTGGGTGGAAAGGCTCTCGGGAGTTGGCCATGCTTCACCAGCTGGCCTAATCGCTTCGTGAGCCTCTTGCGCGTTCTTGACCTTATTCGCGTATGTCCTAGGCTTGGCAGGCACATAGCGCTCTCCGTACATTTTGGAAGCTACGGACCGCGCTAAACTCACGGCTGCGTCGGCTAGCGCGGTGGAGTCGGTTCTCATATAGGTGATGTAGCCATTTTCGTAGAGCCGTTGTGCTGTGGACATGGTACGTTTAGCTGAGAATCTCAACTTTCTTCCGGCTTCCTGCTGAAGAGTTGAAGTCATGAATGGAGCTGCCGGAGAGCGCCTGTATGGCTTGTGCTCGACCGAAGATACCTCAAAGTCCCCGTCTTCAAGAGCATCCTTCAGGCTGTGTGCCATCTCCTGGTCCAGCAGGACCACCTTGCCGGTACGCGCCCCCGCAAATTCCCCATCATCGGAAAAGTCCTTCCCTCCCGCCACCCGGTTGCCACCTATTGAGACGAGATTCGCCGAAAATTCCTCGGAACTCTTTGAAAACGTTCCCGACAAATCCCACCAGTTGGCCGAACGGAACGCCATCCTGGCGCGCTCGCGCTCGACGATCATCCGCGTGGCCACCGACTGGACCCGCCCTGCTGACAACTTGGGCAGCACCTTACGCCAAAGCACCGGCGATACCTCATACCCATAGAGGCGATCAATGATTCGGCGAGCTTCTTGGGCATCTACCATCTGCCTGTCGACGGCCCGCGTCTGATTAATAGCCGTCTCAATGGCCGCCCTGGTTATCTCATGGAAAACCATTCTCTTCACAGGTACTTTTGGCGAGAGCACCTCCATCAAGTGCCAAGCAATCGACTCGCCTTCACGGTCCTCATCTGTTGCGAGATACAGTTCATCGGCATCCTTGAGTAGAGCCTTGAGCTTCGCTACTTGAGCTTTCTTGTCTCTGGAGATCACATAAAGGGGCTTGAAAGAATTATCTACATCAACTCCAAGGCGCGCCCAGGGAAGGCTTTTGAGCGATGCAGGCACGTCTGATGCCCCTTTTGGAAGATCACGGATATGTCCAATCGAGGACTCGACTACATAGTCGGACCCGAGGAATTTTGCAATCGTCTTGGCCTTCGCCGGAGATTCCACAATTACAAGCTGTTTTGCCATCAACACCTACAGACGTGAGCGAGTTCTATCAAATGATACGGGCAAACTATATCCACCTAGTCGGGCTATTCCTTACATACGCCGCAAACAAAAGATACACAAGGAAGCTT
>JAJYFX010000132.1 GCA_021785315.1 Actinomycetes bacterium
GACCGGGTGGGGTTTTTTTCGCCACCTTGCTGCGCCAGTTGTCACCCTCGGATGAAGTGGTTGTGTTTGAGCGGAATCGGATTGACGACACTTTTGGGTTTGGCGTCGTGTTTTCCGAAGCGACGCTTTCCAACTTGGGAGCCGCTGATCCGGTGCTGCGGGACCGCCTTGGCCGTTACGGCCAGACCTGGGACAAGATCGAGGTGCGATTAAAGGGTGAAACTTTCAGCTGCGGCGGGAATGGAATGGCGGCTATCGCGCGAAAAGAGCTATTGAGGATTCTTTATGAAAGAGCTGCTGAAGTAGGGGTGGATCTCAGATTTGAAACTGCAATCGCAAATTTGGGTCAGCTAGCCGATTTCGATCTGATCGTGGGATGCGACGGCGCAAACTCCTTGGTGAGAAATCAAATGATCAACTTGTTCTCCCCGAGCATCGAAAGGGCTTCAGCGAAATTCATATGGTTTGGCACCACTTACCAGTTCAAGGGGCTGACGTTCCTATTCAAGGAATCAAAAGACGGCGTCTTTGCGGTTCACGGGTATCCAATCGACAATGGTACGGGTACTTTTATCGTTGAGACTGACGAGTCGACATGGCTTCGGGCCGGCATGGACAGTTTTGATGCTTCGCAGCCACCCGGCCCAAGCGACACATACAGCAAGGAGTATCTGCAGAGCCTGTTCGCAGACCAGATAGATGGCGCGGAACTTCTAGTAAATAATTCGCGATGGGCCAATTTCAGGACCATAAGGAATCGCTCATGGCACGATGAAAGGTTTGTGCTGCTTGGCGACAGTGCCCACACCGCCCATTTCTCAGTTGGTTCAGGGACGAAGATGGCGATGGAAGATGCTGCGGCACTGGCTGGATGTCTTGCAAAGCGAGACAAGAGCTTGAGCCAGGCTCTGGCTGATTACGAGAATATTCGGCGTCCTAGCGTCGACGCAATTCAAGGCGCGGCCGAGCCGAGCCTCTCCTGGTGGGAGCATTTCGGTGGCTACTACTATTCTCTCGAGCCTCAGCAGTTCGTATTCCATTTCTTGACGCGGGCGATCTCTGCCATGCAGGTGCAACGCAGAGATCCTGATTTTGTGCAAAAGGCACTCCAATGGTGGAAGGCCAAACACGGAGCGAATCCTTTGGAAGCAGACTGTGACCTGGACGACTTTATGGCATCGTCTCGCATCGTCGGAATTCGAGAGGGTATACGCGGCGGCACCTTTGCGATGTTTGCAACATCAGCAGGATCCAGGCAGCTTGAGTTGCTTGAAGTTCCGCCACCTAAGGAACAGTATCCATTTGGAGGATTGGTCAATATATCCGAGCCTGGAGACGGATTCGCTTCAGCAAGAGCGCGTCTTGGCGAGATCCTTCAAGCCCGGCCAACGATGGTCGCTATTAGGGGTGGCACGACAGTTGAAAGGATCCTGTTGTCGGAGGAGTGCCGTATGGCGGGCTCGGTTCCTTCCATGGTGATTGAAGGTGTCTTCGACGAGGACCGTTCAATCACCACGATACTTTCCGGACGCGCCGATTTTATTGGAGTTCCAATCGAAGAAGTTTGAAAACCTGATTCCGCGATACTAACAACAGCCTAGGACCAGCCCAATTTTGTATGTGAGGTTGATTTGTTGTTTAGTTATCTAGGGAGGAAATTAGGTGCCATGAAAATAGCAGAGGGATTGGTTGCCTGGCCGGCGGATTTCGTAAATCGATATCGCGAGTTAGGGTACTGGAACGGCAAGACGCTAGATCAGTACTTGAAAGAATCAGCCGAGAAGTATGGCGATAAAGAGGCAATTACTGACGGGGATATTCGCCTGACATATAGAGAGCTTGAAATGCTTGCGGATGGGCTGGCGTTAAACCTCTCGAAACGGGGATTCGTTTCCGGCGACTGTATTGTTGTTCAGCTGCCTAATTGTTGGGAGTTCGTCGCTCTGGTTTATGCGTGCGCACGAATTGGACTCGTACCGATTATGGCTTTGCCTGGGCATCGTTTGACGGAACTGAGCTATTTTGCGGATCACTCCCAAGCTAGAGCAATTGTAGTTCCTGACCAGATCAAGGGTTTTGATCACCAGGCGGTGGCCTGGGAAGTGGCCAAGAGGTGTTCCTCGATCGAAGAGGTGTTCGTCGTTGGAGAGAGCGTTCTTGAAAACTCGGTGGATCTACGGTCTCTCATCCAGGTTCCCGAATTGGTTCGCGAAACCCGTGAGCTGTTGGACCAGTTGCGCCCAGATTCTCAAGATGTAGCGGTGTTTCTGCTTTCCGGCGGGACTACCGGCCTTCCAAAGTTGATCCCCAGATCTCATGATGACTATGGATATAACTTTCGCCAAAGTGCAGCGCTGTGCGGATTCGATTCCAGCACCGTGTATCTCGTGGCTCTGCCGGCCTCGCACAACTTTCCCCTGGCATGCCCTGGCTTGCTGGGCGTGTTGTACGCAGGAGGAAGGGTTGTGATGGCGCGGAGTCCTGAGCCGGAGTACTGTTTGAACCTGATCGGTTCCGAACGGGTCACCGTGGCTGCGGCAGTTCCCGCAGTCGCGCAGCGATGGCTAGATGCAAAGACGGAGAATCAAGGTTATGATCTCTCATCGCTGCAAGTCATAGAGGTTGGAGGCGCGAAGATCGCCCCGGAGGTGGCGAGGAAGATCAAGCCGGTTCTTGGGTGTGTCCTGCAGCAGGTTTTCGGGATGGCGGAAGGTCTGCTGAACTATACCGGCCTGACCGATCCGGACGAAGTCATCTGGAACACGCAGGGGAGACCTATGAGTCCGGCCGATGAGATACGGATAGTCGATGACGGTGACATGCCGGTTCCAGACGGCGAGATGGGGCAGCTCTTGACGAGGGGGCCGTACACCTTGAGGGGATACTACCGAGCCCCTGAGCATAATGCCAGGTCCTTTACGCCCGACGGCTGGTATAGAACCGGAGACGTTGTGCGATGGGACTCCAGCGGCAATCTGGTTGTAGAAGGCCGCACCAAGGATCTCATCAACAGGGCCGGAGAGAAAATTAGTGCCGAAGAGGTCGAAAATCTGATTTATCGCCTCCCGTCTGTCGCTCAGGTAGCTGCGATAGCTCTGCCGGACAAGAGATACGGAGAGCGAAACTGCGTTGTCATCGTTTTGCGCGAAGATTGCGAAGGATTGACTTTGGACGAAGTTCGCGCCGCGATGGAGGAATTCGGGGTTGCCAAGTATAAATTCCCCGACCAGCTCGAGATCGTCGAGTCTCTTCCAACTACCAATGTGGGCAAGATTGACAAGAGCCTGCTAAGAAAGCAGCTGGGCTAGCAATAAAGCGGGACCCAGGTTTAGCAGCTGTATTTTATGGTTTCTAGAGGTTTGACTTGCGCGGTGCAAAGTTCCTTCAAAACGAGAGTCAACCGTGGATTACAATATTGCTAGGTGCGTCTTGCCGGGATTGGAGAGCAGCGATTGCATGATGTAGTCGACGACCTCAGAAATAGCTTTGGCTCTAGTTCTGTGGTGACAGATCCGGAGATAATGGCTGGCAATCTCACTGACTGGACCGGACGCTTTCACGGCGAGGCCCTCTGCGTTGTACGCCCTGTCAATCCGTGGCAGGTTCAAAGGGTGATCGAGATCGCACGTAGTTCGCGTACCGCGGTTACCTCGCAGGGAGGTAACACGAGTCTTGTCGGCGGTGCTACCCCGGTTAATGGCGGAATCATCTTGTCGTCGCAGTTATTGCAAGGCATAGAAATCGACAGGCATTCCCAGATCGCAAAGGTGGGGGCCGGGGTCACGTTGGCCGAGCTTAACCGTAAAGCTCGGGAATCTGGGCTTCGCTTCGGAGTTGACCTGGCTGCCCGAGACAGCGCTACGTTGGGCGGGATGGTTTCGACCAACGCCGGTGGGATGCACGTAATTCGTCACGGTGGAACGCGCCAGCAGCTGATTGGCATCGAGGCGATATTAGGAACCGGCCAGTTGGTCAGCCGCTTGGAAGGGCTTTACAAAGACAACAGTGGTTACGATTGGGCCTCGATCCTTTGCGGCTCCGAAGGAACGTTGGGGGTCATTACAAAGGTCGTAGTCAAACTTGTTCCCGTGCCCAACCACACGTCGGTTGCCCTGGTGTCGGTGAGCAGCCTGGCCGCGGCGATCCGCATTGTGTTTGATGCCAGACGAAGGTTTGCCTACCTGGACGCGGCCGAATTTATGAACAGGACCGGGCTGGAGTACGTGGAGGCGCTGCAGGACAAGCGATGGCCGCTTGGAGAGATTCCGGAATTTGCTCTGCTTCTGGAAACTGCGGGGGAAGAGCTGGAAATCGACCAACTGGCGGAGTTTCTAGATAACCACGAAGATGTTGACGACGCAGTCCTGGCCTACGACGCGAGAGCCGAGGGACTGTGGACCTGGCGCGAAGGGCAGAGCGTGGCGATTAGCAGCCAGGGAATCCCGCACAAGTTGGACGTGACGATTCCCATTGGAGAGATGCCAGCTTTCGTAGCCTATGTTTCCGCGTTGATCGAGGCCGAATATCCGGCGGTGCACGCGGTTTTCTTTGGACATCTCGGCGACGGGAATATTCACGTGAATCTGTTGAATGTGGATGACGCCGACGCCGAGATCGACCATGAGATTTTTGCGACTGTGGCATCGTCCGGCGGCTCCATATCGGCCGAACACGGGATCGGCAGAGCAAAGGTGCACGATCTGTCTCTCACGAGATCGCCGCAGGATATCAGCTCAATGCTCAGTATCAAGAAAGCTCTAGATCCTATGCGCATTCTGAATCCGGGGATACTCTTTGACTAAGCAGGGTCAGGGAGTTCGCGGATCCGTCCCTACGTACCAGCGGATATCTTTTCCCGATCGCGAGTAGCCTTAAAGCATTGTGTCAGACAAATTAATCGTCAAAGGTGCGCGTGAGCACAATCTAAAAAATATCTCCGTGGAAATTCCAAGGAACAGCTTCGTAGTGATAACCGGTTTGTCCGGCTCAGGAAAATCCTCCCTCGCTTTTGATACGATTTTCGCCGAAGGTCAGAGAAGGTACGTTGAGTCGTTATCCGCGTACGCGAGACAGTTTCTCGGTCAAATGGACAAGCCTGATGTCGATTTTATCGAGGGCTTGTCACCGGCGATTTCCATAGATCAGAAATCATCCTCGCATAATCCGCGGTCAACGGTGGGCACGATAACTGAGATATATGACTATCTCAGGCTCCTCTATGCCAGGATCGGCCAACCCCACTGCCCCAACTGCGGGGATCCGGTGGCCAGGCAGACCCCTTCGCAGATTGTCGACATGGTAATGGAATTACCGGAAGGATCACGTTTCAGCGTTCTCGCCCCGGTGGTAAGGGGGCGAAAGGGGGAGTACCAGACCCTTCTTGACGATCTTTCCAAAAGAGGATACGCCAGGGTCAGAATAGACGGGGTTAACTACGAACTTTCTGAGCGGGCCGCTATCGATCTGGGCAGATACGAGTCCCACACAATCGAAGTTATTATCGACCGTCTTATCAGGCGGGACGGCATCGAGCGGCGCCTCACCGATTCCATTGAGTCGGCTCTAGGAATTGCCGAAGGTGTGGTGGATATTCTTTTGCATAGCTCTGACACCACGGCAAACGAGGAACTGATTACCTTTTCCGAGCATTTGGCTTGCGTGCGGTGCGGCATATCGTTTGATGAACTCGAACCGAGAAACTTCTCGTTTAACTCGCCGTTTGGTGCGTGTTCCAGTTGCGTTGGGCTGGGAACGCGGTATGAGGTGGACCCCGAGCTGGTTGTGCCCAACCAAAATTTGGCGCTTGCCCAGGATGCTATCGCCCCATGGGCATCTGCCCGGTCAAACTACTTCAGGAGGCTTTTGGCCGC
>JAJYFX010000133.1 GCA_021785315.1 Actinomycetes bacterium
ATCGCTTTGGGCCTGATTGATAGAGAAGTCGCCGAGATCGGAATCATCATGCCTTCAATGGCGGAAGATTTCACCAGGCGTTTCCATGAAAGTCCCCAGTGCAGCGGGGACACTTCAGCTATTTCATCGAGAACCCCGGCAGCGCTGTCAAAGCCAAGATCATCGCCCAACTCAAGGGCAATCTCGCTGGCAATTGCCCAGTCCGGCCGACATAGCCCTTTCGGTGCGACTTTTTGATTCAGCGTCAAGACTCTGCCTTCAAGATTTGTCGTAGTGCCCGACTTTTCAGCGAAGCTGGAAGCTGGCAATACAAGATCCGACTTGGCGCTCGACTGGCTGAGGAAAGTATCCACGCTTACCACAAACCCGACCTGGTCCAGAGCAGAGTTCGCAAGCGCAGAATCGACATAATCTTCTCGCGGGTCGGATCCAACCAGAAAGAGAACATCGAGTTCGCCCTGGAGGGCCGCTGCGAGCATTTCCTTGACCCCTCGGCCCGCCCGGTCTGGCAAGCCGGCCCACTTTTGTCGTGCGGCCGACGAGGCGCTTTCAAGAGGCAGTCGGCCAGGCAACATGCCCGGAACTGCTCCTAGATCTACGCTGCCGGCAAAATTCGAACTGTGAAGAGTAACCAGGAACTTAGCTCTTGGAAGCGCCCTAGACAGCTCGAGCGCGAAGGCCTCGACTATCGACTGATCCCAAGCTAAATTCTCACGGCCTAGAAGGACCACAAGGCCTTCACCGTCAGCTCCCACTCCCTGATTTGTGAAAAGCTTGGCAATCTCAGGAAACTTGGAGGACTCCTTCATCAATTCCTTCGCCAAAAGCTGCAGTTGGTCCACTGAAACCGATGCTGTGACTTCGCTCAGCTTGTCCAGCGAACTCCCATGGGTGCCTATCGTGGCTATCTTGGTCCAGCCCGACTTGACCGCCTCTCTCAAGCGCAGGAACAGTACCGGTACCTCTTCTTTGATATCGCCGGTAAACGCAAGGATTGCTTTGGCAGAGACGGCTTCGTTGATTGTTGCTCTGCGCAGCGAGGCAATTACCTCTCCCTTGAGGCCGTCACCTAGTTGCGAATCCACTGAATCAGAGCCAATAACCCCTTTGGCCAGCTTCACCCAGGAGTAGATATCTTCGTTGGTCAGCCTCGCACCCAGGATAAAGCCAATCCGGTTCGGATCACCAGCCGCCTTTGCGCTCGAAACTTTGGACGAGATTAGCTCAAGTGCGCTGGCCCAGGTAGTCTCGACAAAACTATCTCCCTTGCGGACCAGCGGCGCAGTGAGCCTGTCAGAAGAGTTGATTGCTTCATGGCCAAATCTGCCTTTATCGCAGAGCCATCCATGGTTGATCGAGTCAGCGTCCAGCCCAAGGTACCTCGTGAGTTCATTTTGCGATGACTGAACCATGATGCGGCAGCCCATCGAACAGGTGGTACAGCTTGATTCAACCTGGGACAAGTCCCAGGGCCTCGCTTTGAAGCGGTACGGAACCGCAGTCAATGCCCCAACCGGACATATCTGCACAGTATTGCCCGAGAAGTAGGAAGAGAACGGCCTGTCCGGGAAAACATTTATTTCAGTGTGGTCTCCCCTGCCAACGAATTCGATTAACGCGTCACCAGCAACCACATCGGCAAACCGCGTGCACCTGTCGCATTGGATGCAGCGCTCACGGTCAAGCAGAACCAGATCTGAGATCGGGATCGGCTTCTCCCAGTGGCGCTTCTCTTCGGCAAACCGGCTCTCGCCTGGCCCGTAAGCCATGGTCTGATCCTGAAGCGGACATTCGCCACCCTTGTCGCAAACAGGGCAGTCCAGCGGATGGTTAATGAGCAGGTACTCAAGAACGCCGTCCTGGGCCTTCTTCACCTTTTCCGATTCCGTGACCACTTCCATGCCATCTGCTACCGGAAGGTAGCAGGCTGGTTGAAGGCTAAAACCTCTAGGGCCATTTACTTCGACCAGACACATGCGGCACATTCCAACCTGGGGAAGACGGTTGTGATAGCAGAAACGAGGAATAAATACCCCTGCCTTCTCAGCCGCCGCAATTAACAGCTCTCCTTTGCCGGCCTGAATTTCCTTGCCGTCGATAGAGATCGTCACTAAATTCTGAGATACATCAGTGGACAAAGGGACACCCTTCTTCCTTAATGTGGACCATGAACTCATCCCTAAACATCTTGATTCCGCTGACTACAGATGATGGGATTGAAGGGCCCAGAACACAAATCGTTGTCTGCTGCGGAGGCCAGGTAAGTCCTGGCGCGATATTGTCACACACGTCCAAGAGCAAATCCAAATCACTTTCGGTACCGGATCCCAATTCGATCCGATGCATAATCTTTTCAATCCAGCCTGAACCTTCGCGGCATGGCGTACATTGGCCGCAGGATTCTCTGGAGAAGAACTTCGTTATGCGCCAGACAGCTCTTACCGCGCATGAATGGTCATCTAGCACGATGATCGACCCGGATCCCAACATGGAGCCCGCCTGAGCGACCTCGTCTTGACCGAGAGGCAGATCCAAATTATCTGGGCCGATCCACGGTGCTGACACGCCTCCCGGAATCACAGCTTTTACGCTGCGGCCGTCTTTTAGTCCGCCGCCAAGTTCGGGGTCGTAAATCAGCTCCCTGAATGTCTTCGACGTCATCTCCAACTCATAATTTCCTGGATTCATGACATCGCCAGATAGGGCGAAGAGCCGCGTACCCGTGGAACGGCCCTTGCCGAGCGCGGCAAACGCCTTGCCCCCGTTTGTTATAATCCAGGGTACGTTTGACATCGTTTCCACGTTGTTTACAATCGTCGGTGCTCCATAGAGACCAATAACAGCCGGGAAATAGGGCGGCTTAATCCTTGGAAACCCGCGCTTTCCCTCCAAAGATTCGATCAGCGCCGTCTCTTCGCCGCAGATATAAGCTCCCGCGCCGGGCTGAAGAACCAGGTCGATAGAAAATCCGGAGCCAAAGATATTCGCGCCTATAGCGCCGTAGGCATATGCCTCGTTTATGGCGGTCTGGACCCTTTCCAATCCTAGGGCAAACTCGCCTCTCAAGTAGATGAATGCTCGGGTAGCCCCGATAGCGTAGGCAGTTATCAATGTGCCTTCAACCAGCTGGTGCGGATCATTCTCCACCAGTAGATGATCCTTGAAGGTTGAGGGCTCGGATTCGTCGCCATTGACAACCAGGTACCGGATGAGGTCCTGCTTGAGCATCGACCACTTTCTCCCGGCTTCAAAGCCTGCGCCGCCTCGCCCAAGCATGCCTGAGGCCATCACCTCCGCATGAACCTCCTCGGGAGTCATCGAAAGCGCCTTCCTAAGCGCCGAGTAACCGCCATGATCTAGATAAGTGGAAAGCAGAAACGAGTCGGGGACTCCAACTCGCGCAGTCACGATCTTCGTACTCATTGATTGCCCCCCGCATCCTTATTGAGGGCAGCCAGCCTTGCCTTCTTCTCGTCATCCATTGCTCTGCGCTCCCGGTGGATGATTTCCAGTGGAACCATTGCAGGGGCGTCTCTGAACACCTGCGAAAGAACTCCATGTGGTGGCACAGATTCTGATAGCCGGTCATTCCTGAGATCATCAACAAGCTGATCAAAGTCTCCATTGGCCAAAGGACCAAAATAGCGGTAATTCACCTGAGCGCATGGAGCCTTATCACAGTGGGCTACGCACTCCACCTCTTCCAAGGTGAACATTCCATCTTCCGTAGTTCCCCCAACAGGCACACCCAGCACATCACTTGCATGTTCAAGCAGCTCGATTCCGCCGCCAAGCATGCAGGCAACATTGGTGCACACGCCAACCAGGTACTTGCCTACTTCCTCGGTATGAAGCATGTCGTAAAAGGAGGCTGTGCCCAAAACCTCTGCCGGCTGGATATCCAGCATTTCAGCAATCTGTTCCATGGCCTCATTGGATAAATGTCCGTGTTGGCCTTGGGCCAGGTGGCAAAGCGGTATGAGCGCTGAGCGTTTTTCCGGATATAAACCGATTAGGACCTGAGCTTTTTCCAAATTCTCTGAGCTAAAAAAAGACATCGTTAGCGATCAACCTCTCCCATAACCGGATCAACTGAGGAAATTGCGGCTATCGCATCGGCGATGATGCCGCCGCGAAGCATGGCGGGAAGTGTTTGCAAATTGACAAATGACGGCCCACGAATGTGCATCCTGTATGGACGGTTGGAACCGTCGGACACCATGTAACAGCCAAGCTCACCCCTTGGCGACTCAATGGCCACATAGACCTCGCCCTCAGGAATTTTGAAACCGTGGGTGAAGAGCTTGAAGTGGTGTATCAGTGCCTCCATTGACTCGTCAATTCGAAGCCGTGGCGGAGGGGTCACCTTCTTGTCCTGAATTCTGTAATCTCCGGAAGGCATCTTCGCGACGACTTGCGCAATGATGCGCAGGGACTCGCGAATCTCGTTCAGCCTCACCGAATACCTGTCGAAACAGTCGCCAACCGAACCCACGATTACATCAAACTCGACCTGGTCGTAGTTGAGATATGGCATGTCTCTTCGAAGGTCCCAGGCAACTCCGGTTGAACGAAGAATCGGCCCCGTGGCAGATAGCGCTACGGCCTGCTCGGCGGTGAGTATCCCCACGTTGTCTACTCGCTCCCTGAAAATTGGCTGGCCCGTAAGCAGTTCGTCATATTCGTCGAGACGGCCTGGAATAGTCTCCAGAATCGACATCACATCGTCTTCCCACCCGTCAGGCAGGTCAGCCGCTACACCTCCTGGGCGGATGTAGTTGTGGTTCATCCGCAGGCCGGTTACCTTCTCGAAGAAAGCCAGGATCATTTCACGTTCTCTGAAACCATACAGCATCATCGATGTGGACCCTAGATCCATGCCGTTAGTCGCCATCCACATCAGATGTGAACTGCAGCGGTTTAGCTCGGTCATCAGCATGCGAATCCAGGTGGCTCTTTCGGGAAGCTCCAAACCAAGCAGCTTTTCAGTTGCCAGGGAGAAAACCAGCTCGTTGTGAAGCGGAGACAGGTAATCCATCCGAGTTACATTGGTTGGTCCCTGTAGGTAAGTCAGGTTTTCGGCCGTCTTCTCCATACCGGTATGGAGATAACCAACCACTGGCTTGGTACGAAGTATAACCTCCCCATCCAGTTCCATCATCAAACGCAAAACCCCATGTGTCGAAGGGTGTTGAGGTCCCATGTTGATGATCATCTTCTCATCGGCAAATTCGATGTCGATGTCGGAGGGATTCACGTCAATCCCCTCCGGCAGTCTCAGGGTCGAGCCAAACTCAGTAGAAAGCTCATTCGGGCTAGTCTGGTCCTCCAGCTGCATTTCCTGCAGACCTTCGCTGGTCTCTGCGTTCAGACTAAAGCTCCCAGCTTCTTCCCCAGAAAGACCATCGGCCTTCCCCGTGTCGTTCATTTTCTTTCCCATATCTAGCCTGCCCCATTTACTGACTTGAATTGAACCGGCACAGCACCGACGGAATAGTCTTTTCTGAGTGGATGCCCATCCCAGTCCTGAGGCATAAGTATTCTGGTGAGATCAGGATGGTTGACGAACTTGATTCCTAGCAGGTCGTAAACTTCCCTCTCCATGGCCTCGCTCCCAGGGTAGAGAAAAAACAGAGTCTCTAACGTCGGATCATCCTCAGGAAGCTGAACACGGATTCTAATTCTCGATCTCTTGGCCAAAGACAAAAGAACTACGACAACTTCGTAACGCTGGGGAGCAACCCCGTCTGGAAGCGGACGTTCCATATTGGCTAAATAATCAACTGCTGTGACGTCTGCACACATCTCATATCCCTGAGACTTGAGATCTGAAATGGTGGCCAGATAGCTGGCGCGTTCAACGTG
>JAJYFX010000134.1 GCA_021785315.1 Actinomycetes bacterium
CCTGCACTGGCTCCAGAACTCCGCCAATACCCACGCCGCCAGACAAGTGGACTCTGTTGCCTATTTGCGCACATGAGCCGACGGTAGCCCAAGTGTCCACCATTGTCCCCGAACCAACTCTGGCTCCAATATTGACGTAACTGGGCATGAGTGTCACTCCAGCCTCCAGAAAAGAACCCCACCTTGCCGAAGCGCCTGGAACCACTCGAACGCCATGAGATGCAAAGTCTGCCTTCAGGGGAACACGGTCGACGAACTCAAATGGTGCCAGATCCATGGTTTTCATATCCGAAAATTTAAACAGCATCAGAATCGCGTGCTTCAGCCATTCATGCACCACAACCTGACCGCTGACCGCATCAACCTCAGCCACCCTAGCCTCGCCAGAGTCGAGCAAATTAATTGCCTCGTGAACCAGCTTCCGGGCCTCAGCGTCAGATGGATCAACCTCGCTCCTTCGAGCCCAAAGCTCTTCAATCTGTGATTCCAACGAAGTCATCAAACCCTATCTTTCTTTTGCGCCCTTTGAGCAATCAGTTCGAGCTTACTCATGTCGGCCACCATAGCCACGCGAACAAACGGACGTGAATCACCGCCGTAAAATTCGCCCGGCGACACAAGAATTCCCAGATCTCTTGCCAATTGAGCTGCCAGCTCAAAACCGTCCTCGAATTCAGACTTGAACCATAGGTAGAAACCACCCTTGGGAGCGGGCACGTCGTAACCGAGGCTGGTAAATAGAGTTCCCATGAACTCGAGGCGCTCAAGATAAACTCTGCGCTGGGATTCGACGTGGACGTCATCCTTGAATGCGACCGCAGCTCCATGCTGCATCGGCCCAGGGACCATCATTCCAGCGTGCTTTCTCACGAGGGCCAGATAATCTACCAAACCTGAGTCGCCAGCGTAAAAGCCAACTCTTATGCCAGCCAAGTTTGATCGCTTTGAAAGAGAGTGGACCGCAACGACATTTTCGCTTCCGTATCTCAGAATGGAGTCGGGCTGTCCTGCCCAGGTAAATTCGCAGTAGCACTCATCAGAAAATACCGGAACGCCAGTGGAATTCGCGAAGTTATACAGTGCGCCAAGATCGTCAAGCTCACCAGTGGGATTCGAAGGCGAGTTGGACCAAAGCATGACCGCTCTTGCCAGTTCTTCCCGATCGATAGATTCGAGCTTCAGCCTCCCGTCGCGCCCGACAGGAACCGGCACTGCTCGGCATTGCGCAAGCTCGGCTCCCAAGGCATAGGTTGGATATGAAACCGCAGGATATAGGACCGTGTCCTTGGACGGGTTTCGCAGCTTCAGATACCATGGAGTGCTTGCAACGAATTCTTTGGTGCCGATGCAACTGGCAATATTTCCAATCGGCACATCAACGCCGAAGCGGCGTGCCAGCCAGTCGTGCATCGACTTTCTCAACTCAACCGAACCCAATGAAGCCGGGTAACCCTTCTCCGCGTTTGAAGTCGAAAGCGCTTCGACGACCTCTTTGGTCGGCGAATCAATGGGAGTGCCGACGCTTAAATCAATCATCCCCCCCGGATGTTTGTTGGCTACCTCAGCGATAGAGTCAAGACGATCGTACGGATATGGTGGCGGAGTAAACCCCGAAGAAACCTCAGATGACACCCTTAATCGTCTCCAACCCTAAATATTGTCTTATTTTGACAGCGCGAACCAAGTGGACTCAAACCAAAAAGCTTTTCCATCCTATCCAACCAGCCTAAAGACCTAAGCTGGATCGACGGTTAGACGGTCACCTGATAATTGCGAAACATCTCCAGAGATGCACCCTCCAGTCTCGCTTTCACCTTGAATCCTGCCTCAGACTCTCTCTGAAATATTACTTCACCTTCCCGGTGCAGCATTGCCAACAGATCGCCGCGATCATAAGGCACCAGCAAATCAACCACTTTGGCCATGGCACGCAGGCGTCCAGCGACGTCTTCAAGGAAATCATCAAGCCCTTGGCGCTCGGTTGCCGAGACGAAGGCGGCATCTGGATACTTGCTTTTCATCGCTTTCAAATCGGACTCGCACAGCCGATCAATCTTGTTGAACACCAGCAACTCGTCCACTTCCCCCGCATCGATATCATCCAAGACGGTGCGGACCGCCTGCATCCGACCCTCGATGTCAGCGCCCGAAGCATCCACGACATGGCAAAGCAGGTCCGACTCAGCAACTACTTCCAGCGTTGAGCGGAATGCCTCCACAAGCTGATGGGGAAGCTTCTTGACAAACCCAACTGTATCGGAGCACAAAATTGCCTCGCCCCCCGGAAGCTCGAGTCTTCGGGTTCTAGGATCCAAAGTTGCAAAGAGTTTGTTGGCAACGAATGCATCTGCATCAGTGAGCGCGTTTAGAAGAGTTGATTTTCCGGAGTTGGTGTACCCCACCAGAGAAACAGAGGCCACGCGGGACTTGATCCGTGCCTTTCGTTGGACCTTTCTGGTGTTTGAAAGCTCCTTCAGATCTGCTTTCAACTTCGATATCCGCGCCAGAAGCCTTCTTCGATCCTCTTCGAGTTTGGTCTCGCCAGGACCGCGAGTTCCAATGCGACCCACCTGCTGGGAAAGAGATACTCCGCGGCCTCTGAGCCGCGGGAGCCTATAGGTTAGAAGAGCCAGCTCAACTTGTGTCTTGCCTTCGGTGGAAGACGCATTCTGGGCAAAGATGTCCAGAATCACCGCTGTACGGTCTATAGCGGTTCTACCGAGAATTTTCTCAAGATTGCGTTGCTGGGCCGGCGACAATTCATCGTCGAACACGACTGTGTCGACATCCAGTGTCTCAGACAACGAATGGAGTTCTTCCGCCTTACCCTTGCCAACGTACATGGCAGGATCGGGCTCGCCTCTGCGCTGAATGACTCTTCCGACCACCTCAGCACCAGCGGTATCGACCAACAACTCAAGTTCGTCTAGGGAATCTTCCACATCTCTCAACTGCGATGATGGGAAGACTACCCCAACAACAATGATCTTCTCCCTGAAAGAACGATCAATTAGTGTCACTTGACGAGTGCTGCCATAGCCTCAAGCTGGCTTGAGGTCACCTGAATATCGCACACCTTTTGCGCTGGGCCTGTCAAATAACACGTGGTGCCCGCTATTCGGACGGTCAGGTCGCCGCCGGGATTGTGCACCACAACGGTGTCACCGATCAATCCAAGGTTATTCGCCACGAAAGAGCTCGCGGTGCTACCCGTTCCACAGGCTTGAGTAATTCCCGCCCCCCTTTCCCAAACACGCAGCGTCATCTCGCTGCGGTTGCGATCCGGAATTATCCACTCGATGTTCATTCCGCCTGGAAATTCCGATTCCAACTTCGGTCCTAGGGTCGCAATGTCAAGCGACATGAATCTGTCGGCATCCATTGCCTTGGTGG
Source organism: Actinomycetes bacterium (assembly GCA_021785315.1). The sequence continues at coordinate 3,394 of JAJYFX010000134.1, forward strand.
GTATAAGCACTAGATGAGGGTTGCCGATATCGACGCGGACAGCACGATATTCTGTCCCATCGATCGTTCTGAGATCAGACTCGAAAATCTTCGGTTCTCCAATTGCAGCGGTAATAGTGGCGATTGGCTCTCCACAGGATGAGTGACCTTCAATCTCCATCACTCCAGCATCTGTGTCGATCGAAAACGAATTGAGAGGTGCAACTCCGGCGTCAATCAACGCCTGGGCCAAGCACCTTATTCCGTTCCCACTCATCTCCGCGCGTGAGCCGTCCGAATTGTACAGGACCATCCGAGCCACGGACGGAGAGTTGGCATCCGCAGGTGTCACATGCATCAAACCGTCGGCCCCAACACCTAGATGCCTGTCCAGCAGGGCAACTATCTCAGCCTGGTCCAATTCGATAGTCCCGGTCATATCCAGCAGCACCAGAAAATCATTTCCTAATCCCTGATGCTTCGATAACAGCAACTCTTTTTCCACTTGATCAGTCACTTCCTCGCGGACAACTCAAAATGCCCGATACTATCGAAACTAGTTCCATTTTCGCTCTTTCGGGAGTGCTAAACCAGGTTATCCTTGGATCCCGTCTGAACCAGGCAGCTTGCCGCTTGGCAAGCCTCTTGGTCCGTGCCAGAATTGCAAGGCGAGCCTCCGGCAGCGTCAAATTGCCTTCGAGAAAGCTGATGATCTCCTTGTATCCCAGCGCCTGGCGGGCGGTTCGCGAAAGGGCGCGCGGACTGCGCAACAGCACCTGGACTTCTTCGATCCAGCCGGAAGCCAAAAGCTGGTCAAGTCTTTTCTCAATACGGTCAAATAGCTCGGCTCTTGGCAGATCAATGCCAACCGCCTGAACACCTCCTGCCCCAGCTTTGAAAAGTCCCGGACCCTGGTCAGAAAAACGCCTGCCCGAACCCAGCGTAACCTCGAGAGCCCTGATAATACGGCGACTATTGTTCGGTTCCATTTTCAGCGCAGCTGCCGGATCCAACTTTTGAAGCTGGCCGTAAAGCTCTAAAATTCCAGATTCGGTATCGGCTCTACTCTCGAGGTCACTACGAATGTCCGGCCAACGTCCTGGAATTTCAAGACTATCCACCACTGCTTGGAAATAAAGTCCGGTACCCCCAACCAGCAACGGCAAGCCCTGCCGCTTGGCAATCGCATCCAGCACGGCACTGGCATCAAGCTGGAACTGCGAAACCGAGTACTCCTCCCAGGGATCCACGACGTCGAGCAAATGGTAACTAATTCCCTTGATATCTTCCTGGGTAGGCTTGGCCGTACCAATATCCATCGAGCGATATACCGTCATTGAATCTATGCTTACCAGCTCGAGCCCCTCAAAATTCAAGGCCAAGTCCATTGCAACTCTGGTCTTGCCCGATGCCGTCGGACCAACCAGAGCCAGCAGAGACGCGGTATCAGATGGTTCGCCACTCACGATCAAAAAGCATACCTCCGCCGGGAGGATGCAGACCTGACAGCGACAAGCGACGCCGCTATCCCACCTAGGTCAACCACTCTGCCCTCCATTCGCAGGCTCTAGGGCGGTATCTTGATACCTGGCGACGGTGAAGGCTATAATCATCGGGACATTCACGGCGAAGACTACGAGCATTGAAGTCAGCAAAATCAGTGCATTGCCCCGGGTCCCGTCGAAAATGAACACATATTCCAACATTCCCGCGACAATCACATAAGCCAAAAATGCCCATTTGCCAACCTTGAAAAAAGTAGCACGTGACAGCGCCTTAGATCTTGCCAGGCCAACGATGTTGAAAATTACCATGAGACCTGCAACGACTGCCAAGATGGTAGGAAACAGAAGCGATACCCGGCGCGGGTAAGATGCGGACAAATAAATTCCGCCTATCACGACTAGGACAAGAGCTCCAATGCCAACCTCAGTTACCGGCGGCAGCGACGCTTTTCGGCTTGCGCCATTTGATGAAGTCAACTGCACCGCTACATCTCCTTGCAACTCGCCGGTCATGACGTGGCCACCCTTGTCATTATCACAAGTGTGGCTATTTGCATGGCACCCGTGATACCAGCTGTATAAATGAACCGCCGCATCAATTTTTCGATGATCATCCCGTTGGGATTCGCCTTCTTCAGTTCGAATAAAACAGCAATATTGGCTGGCTCCAAAATCCCCAACGCAATCACCGTCATGACCCCTACCACGATGAACGAAGCGATCAGCCAACCGTGCAAGTCTGCATTGTGATCTAGATAACCTAGCTCGCGAGCAAGCTGGAAGCCGGAGCCAAGGGTCATCGTCACCACTGTCGGCATTATAACGAGCATCTTGGGCATGAACCGTGAAGAAAACTCCATTCGGGCTGGAATTGACATCCTCCCCATAATGGGACCAACCACGAATCCTACGAACAAATCAATGCCCGTCCAAAGTCCCCCGCCAACCACGTGATA
>JAJYFX010000135.1 GCA_021785315.1 Actinomycetes bacterium
CTAGGCGCTGATTATGAAGACCGCCCGACTTCGCTTTCGTGATCAGCTTTTCGGCAACCGGACGAAGCGCCTTGGCCTTGGCCTCGGTAGTCACGATCGATTCAGCCGCAAACAATGAGGCTGCTAGGTTCGACATGATTGCCTTTTGATGTTGAGCGTCACCGCCGAAGCGGCGGCCCTTCTTTGGGCGTCCCGGCATTTCTAATCCTTACTCTTTAACAGAAGCCCGCGCTCCTGCAAACGCGAAGTAACCTCGTCAAGTGACTTCTGACCGAAGTTTGTTATTGAAAGTAAATCATCTGCTGTTCTCAGGATCAACTCACCGATGGTGTTGATTTGTGCCCTCTTGAGGCAGTTCCTAGGCCTTTCAGTCAGATCTAGTTCCTCAATTGGCAGACTCAAATCCGGCGAAATCTCTTCCTCTTCTATGATCTCGGAAAGCTCGAGGCCCATGGGGTTCTCACTCATTTCGGCGATTACGCCAAACAAGGTCCGTAGAGTATCGCCGGCAGATGCCAGCGATTCAATAGGAGTTATGGAACCATCGCTCTCGACATCCAGGATCAGCATGTCATAGTCGTTGGATTGCTCGACACGGGTAGGCTCGACCGAGATCATTACCCGGCGTATCGGTGAAAAGATCGAATCGACTGGAATCACGCCAATAACCGAACTCGTCTTGTTTCGCTCGGCCGATCTATAACCACGACCTTTGTCAACCGTAGCATCCAAGGCCAGCCGGCCCTTTGCCGAGAGAGTCGCCAGCGCGAGGTCAGGGTTTACGATCTCCACATCAGATGTAAGCTGGAAATCCCCCGCCCGGACTATGCCTGGGCCTCTTACATCCAGACGAATAGTCACCGGCTCGTCAGAGTAGCTTCTAAAAACGACGTCCTTCAGGTTCAGCATGATGTCTGTGACATCCTCTTTCACGCCCGGAAGGGTGGTGAACTCGTGGAGGGCTTCGTCAAAGCGCACCTGGGTTAGAGCCGCTCCCGGGATTGAAGAAAGCAGCGCACGCCTAAGAGAGTTCCCAATTGTATGGCCAAAGCCAGGCTCTAGAGGACCGATTGCAAACTTTTGGCGGTTGCCAACCTGTTCTCCCAATTCCTCAACGGAAGGCCTCTGAATAAAGAGCAAAGTATCTCCTTAGATCGTCTACTTGGAGTAAAGCTCAACTATGAGCTGCTCGCGGACGGGAACATCGATGTGCTCGCGTAATGGCGGATTGAGAACTGTCGCACTAAAACCGTCTGCGCTCATCTCCAACCAACCTGGAACTTGTCGATTAATGGTGTCGCGATTGTGGACGACCACAATGTACTCTCGAGCCTTTTCAATAAGCGAAACAACGTCGCCCTTACGAACACGGAGCGACGGAATGGTCACCCTGCGACCATTCACCCGAATGAGACCATGGCGGACAAACTGTCGGGCCTGGGAGCGCGATGCCGCCCAGCCGGTACGAAACACCACGTTGTCAATTCGCAGCTCCAGCATAGTGAGCAGGTTTTCACCGGTGATACCGTGCTGGCGGTTTGCTTCCTTGTAAGTGTTCACGAACTGTTTTTCCAATATGCCGTAAATTCTTCGCGCCTTCTGCTTCTCTCGCAGCTGGCCCAAGTATTCCGAACCCTGTCGACTACGCTCTCGGCCATGAACACCTGGCGGGAATGGACGGGACTCCATCGGACATTTTGAAGAGTCACACTTTGGACCCTTCAAATAAAGCTTCATTTTTTCTCTTCTGCACAGACGGCACACTGGTCCGGTATAACGAGCCACTTGCTTCCTTTCTCGGACTAGACCCTACGGCGCTTCTTGGGGCGGCAGCCGTTGTGGGGAACTGGAGTAACATCCTTGATCGACTTGATTTCAATACCGGAATTGGCGATTGCCCGATGGGCAGTATCTCTGCCGGATCCCGGCCCCTTGAGCAATACGTCAACGTGACGCACCCCGTGCTCCATAGCCCTCTTGGCACAAGCCTCAGCAGCTAGCTGCGCAGCAAATGGCGTCGACTTTCGTGATCCTTTGAAACCAACATTTCCCGCGCTGGCCCACGCTAAGACATTTCCTTCTTGATCGGTAATTGACACGATCGTGTTATTGAATGACGAGTGGATATGGGCAATGCCGTACGCAATATTCTTTCTATCGCGCTTTCTGGGGCGTCGGCCTCCGGGCTTGGTTTTAGCCATTACTTACGTACCTTCTTCTTACCGGCAACGGTCTTCTTGGGACCCTTACGCGTCCTTGCATTTGTATGAGTCCTTTGACCCCGGACCGGGAGCCCTTTACGGTGCCGCAAACCTTGGTAAGAAGCTATTTCCATTTTGCGCTTTATGTCTTGGGCCACATCTCGCCTAAGGTCACCTTCGACCTTGAGATTGGCTTCGATCCAAGTCCTCAGCTTCAAAACTTCATCGTCGGTGAGATCCCTAACTCTCGTATTGGGATCGACACCGGTAGCTTCGCAAATCTGCTGTGCGGTAGTCAAACCCACTCCGAATATGTAGGTCAAAGCAATCTCCAACCGCTTTTCTCTCGGAATGTCTACTCCGGCTATACGTGCCATTTATTAACCCTGCCGTTGCTTGTGTCGTGGATTCTCGCAAATGACCTGAACGCGCCCATGGCGGCGGATCACCTTGCATTTTTCACAAATTGTCTTGACGCTAGCTCTAACCTTCAACTTTTTCCCCTGATCAATCGGGATTCTGCATCCAAACCTGTTCGGTTTTTGGAACTTTACTTATATCGGTAGGTTATTCTTCCTCGTGTGAGGTCGTAAGGAGTAAGCTCGATCTGGACTTTATCTCCGGGGAGAATACGAATACGGTGCATGCGCATCTTGCCTGAACTATGTGCGAGCACCTTGTGTCCGTTCTCAAGCTCGACACGAAACATAGCATTGGGCAAGGGCTCCATTACCGTTCCCTCCAATATGATCGCATCTTCCTTGGGCTTGGTCAGCTCACCCTCCTAAAACAACATTCCACTACTTTTGGAATTCTCCGATATACTCACTCAAACTGCGCGAACTGTTCACTAGGTTGGCTTAGTGAAATACTCGACTTTGTATGGCTCTCAGATCTAGATTTCGCCTATGTAGGACAAGGCTCTACCAACGATCCGAGGAAACATTATATTAGTTGGTGCAGCACATTATGCCTGCCATACAATCGCTTTTGAACCCAATCCATTCTATAGATCGTTCTTCGGTATACCCGCTCTACATCGTCAGAACCTCTGGACCGTTTTCCAGTATCGCAATGGTGTGTTCAAAATGGGCAGAGAGTGACCCGTCTTTGGTCACCACGCTCCACCCGTCTTCCAGGGTTGCGGTATCCGGACCTCCGACATTCACCATTGGTTCTACCGCTAGGACATTTCCAACTTTCAATTTCGGTCCGGCGCTTCCCGGCCAATAGTTCGGCACGCTAGGAGACTCATGCATTGATGTCCCGATTCCGTGCCCCACGTACTCACGAACCACGCTAAAGCCCTCAGCTTCGACCACGTTCTGCACCACTCTGCCGATGTCATGGAGCCTGTTGCCCTCGAACATCACGTCAATTGCGGCCATCAAGGAGCGCTCGGTGACATCGATCAGATGCTGCGCAACCTTCGAGATTGTTCCAACTCCAACCGTATAAGCCGAGTCCCCGTGATAACCGTCAATAATTGCCCCGCAATCAATCGACAGGATGTCTCCCTCTTCGAGGCGATAGCTTCCGGGAATACCATGCACGATCATTGAGTTCGGAGAAGTGCAAATCGTCGCGGGAAAGCCGTGATAGTTTAAGAAATTCGACTTGGCCCCGCGCTTTTCAATTACTTCTCGGGAGACTTTATCCAGTTCCAAGGTGGTGATACCAGGCCTCACCATGGCCCGCGTGCGCTCTTTGATCTCGATCACCACATTGCCAGCCTTGCGCATCTTTGCTAATTCTTCAGTATTGCGCCTCACGCCTGCTCCCATTCAAGTTTCTAAGCTCGCTCGAGTCAGTGTGCTTGTCCTCTAACCCGATCAACAACTTCAACAAGTCGCTCCATGACTTCGTCAGGCGTACCCACACCGTCGACTTCAGCCAGCAAATTCCTATCAGAATAAAATTCCAACAAAGGCGCCGTCGATTCCTCGTACAGATCGAGCCGACGACGGATCGCCGATTCGGTATCATCCGGACGCTGCACAACCTCACCACCGCAAATGTCACACGTCCAATTCATTTTTGGCGGCGACTCCAGCGAATAGTTGGCCCCGCAAGTAGAGCACACCCTTCGCGACGAAAGCCTTTTGAGAACGAGATCGGTTGGTACGTCCAAATCAAGGACAAGATCAATCGACTTAGGTTTTACCATTTCATCCAGCGCCTTAGCCTGAACCGTAGTTCTGGGAAATCCATCCAACAGAAAGCCGCGCGATGCATCGGACTCAGCTAGCCGATCCTCGACTATCCCCATGATCACATCATCCGGGATGAGTTCGCCACGATCCATGTATGCCTTTGCAAGCAGTCCAAATTCAGTCCCCTCCTTGACCGCAGCCCGGAGCATATCACCCGTTGAGATGTGCGGAATTGCGAGGTAATGGGACAAACGTACGCACTGGGTACCTTTACCTGCACCTTGCTTACCAAGGACTACCAGCCTTGCGCCACGTGTCACTACTCTGCCTCCCATCCAAACCTTTAGCGAAGGAATCCTTCGTAATTGCGCATTGTCAGCTGAGAATCAATTTGCTTCATCGTTTCAAGTGCCACAACTACGGCAATGAGCAACGTGGTACCAGCAAATGGATATCCCGTTACGTGCCACAACGCCAATGCAATGGCTGGAAGTAATGCAACGACAGCCAAAAACAGCGATCCCGGCAAGGTGATTCTCGCGAGAATCTTCGAAAGATACCTCTCCGTCGCGTGACCAGGTCTAATGCCCGGAATATATCCTCCTTGCTTTCGCAGGACATCAGCCTGCTGATAAGGGTCGAAGGCCACCTGAACATAGAAGAAGGTGAAAAGCACAATCAGGACGCCGTACACGCCAATGTAAACGAAGCTTGTAGGCGAAACCAGATGGTTGTTCACAAAAGCCCTAAATCCGGCACCCGGAATCACATTCGACAAAAGGACCGGGAAGTACAGGATCGAGGAGGCAAATATGATCGGAACAACGCCAGCCTGGTTCACCTTCAAGGGTATATGGGTGGTTTCACCGCCATACAACTGGCGGCCAACCATCCGCCGCGGAAATGTGACCGGAATTCGTCTTTGTCCCTGCTCCACAAAAACTATCGATACCAGAATCACAAGCGCCAGGAGAATGATGACTGAAAACTTTGCAATACCGGCCTGTTCATAGATCACACGTCCGCCGCCCGGTATTCCAGCCACAACGCTCGCGAAGATCAACACTGACATACCCTGGCCGATACCCCGGATAGTTATCAGTTCGGCCAGCCACATCACGAATGCGGTTCCGGCGGTCATCGTTACAACGATGAACAGAACTCTGGCTATGGTGAAGTGGGGTATCAAGTCGACGTTCTGTCCGTTTGGCAGAATTCCAGCTCCTCCGTTATGGAATACGAAGGCAAGTCCCGCTGACTGCATGACGGCCAGTGCAACCGTGAAGTACCTGGTGGTCTGAGTAATCTTCTTCTGGCCGACCGCACCTTCATCTCTCCATTGAGACAGCTTCGGTATGACTGAGGTCAGCAGCTGAATGATGATCGATGCAGTGATATAGGGCATGATCCCAAGCCCGAATACGGCAAAACGAGTAAGAGCGCCGCCGGAGAACAGATTCAGAAA
>JAJYFX010000136.1 GCA_021785315.1 Actinomycetes bacterium
GGAGATCTCCATCCAGAGCGGCCGCATCATCTACCGTTACGGCCATCCAGGAATCAGCGGATCGGCGCCAGGGTATCTCAATAACCCCGATGACGCAATGCTGCTTCCAAACGGGAACATATTCACCGCAGACATCAAGAATTGCAGATTGCTTTACCTGTCGCCTTCGTCACCGTCGCCTGTGCACATCTATGGCGAGACGACTCCTTACTGTTATCACCAGCCTCCTGCGCGCTTTGGGAGTCCAAACGGGGTGTTTCCCATGGCCAATGGCGATTGGCTTGTGACCGAGATCAACGGGGACTGGGTCGATGAGATGACACCGGCCGGCCAGATCAAGTTCTCAACCCATCCGCCAGGCATCACATATCCATCAGATAGCAATGAAGTTTCCCCGGGAGTCTTCTTGACTGCCGCATATACCAGTCCAGGCGTGATAGAGGAGTTCAATCAAGCGGGAAGTCTCGTGTGGCGATTTGATCCAACAGGATCACAAACGCTCAACCACCCGTCAATTGCAATCCCGCTTCCCAATGGAAATATCTTGGCAACCGATGACCGCAACGACAGGGTCATCGTCATCGACAAGAAGACCAATAAGATCATCTGGCAGTATGGATACACCGGCGTGTCGGGGACTAAGCCAGGTTATATCGACGAACCGGACGGCGTGGACCTTGCTCCACCGTACTCATTGCTCATTACGCAAGCCGCAACCATGGGTATTCCGCCGTTTGGGCCGGCTGGCTCGCCAACGCCAACAACCGGAGGCTAGCGGTCATCGCGGGATTGCACCCTGGCTATATCCACGCTGTCAGTTCACGTCAGGAGTTCAACCAAGAGACTTACGGCAGCTCAGCTGAATTGCGCGTCCGCAGACAAGTTGATGCGTCCCATTTTGAGGACGAGCCTCGTGCAAATTCGCCCTGATCCGCACAGCGTCTCCTAGACAGTGGCCAGCCATCAAAATGGGGTGGTTACGGAACCGGACCTGGTCGGTGTGCTTGCCGGGCCTCCACTCGCTATTTCCCGTGCTGGCGGATAATGCGACTACCACTTTATGCTCCAGGCGAAGCACGGTAGAACTTGCTGCTGATCGAGACTTGCCCACGAAGGATCACCGCAGAAATGAAATTTGTCGCCGACAGTACATACTGTGGCGCGTTTGCCACCGCGTGCGAGCTGTTCATGTGTCTTCGCCCAGGCGAATGTGAAGTTAGGTTTATTTCGAAAGATCAACGCTCTAGTTCAAACCTTTTTCGCCCGGGCGGCCTTAGGGTTCAAGTCTCTCCAATATGCATCATTTAGACGGTCCGGCTCGCGTTAGTTGACGGCAAGACAAGGCTTTCGTTGCGTGAATGCAAATCCGGCAGGAATAGTTCTGTTTCTATTTGGCCAGACATCGCAGCACGTCCAAAAAGTTCTGCAATCCGGTCGTGTGGCAAGATCTGGAAAAGGAGATCGTTATCATAACTATGGGATGAATGACGAACTCCTAGGATCCAAACTTACCCGTGATAACTATGAGGCAATGGCGGACCCCCCGACATTGCTAGCTAACTAATTACAAAGGCTGTGGGTCGGCGAACGTACCCTTCGGTAGCTCGTAATTACACTCGCGTAAGTTTTGTGCTTACAAAATGTCGAAAGTGCGCCTGAACATCTCAATCGGAATGGGATTCAGCGAAATTGAATGTGCCTATCGCAATTTTGATAGGGCCTCATTGAGAAGCAAAACGTTTACGTAGGATGAACCGAGGAACCCAAACTGCTCGCCAGTTAGGTGACTTGTGACGAGTTGATGAACTACGCTGCCCGGCAAACTTCGGGCTTTGGCAATCGCGTTCACCTGTGCGTAAGCCGCCGCAGGCGAGATATCGGGGTCAACCCCGCTTCCGGAAGTCGTGACAAGGCTCGATGAAGGGGTGATCCCTTCCTTTTTCAGCTTTGCAACTTGCTTGGCAACATCGGCGACCAGTACCTTGGAGCGTGGTCCCAGATTGCTCCCGCCTGTCGCCATCGGATTGTAGGCGTCGGGGCGTCCCTGGAACCACATCGGCCCTGTCCATTTTTGGCCGATCAATGTCGAACCATATCGAGTGAGGGATCCGTTAGCTTGGTGCGAAAAAGCTGCCTGACCTATCCCGGCCATCGCTAGAGGATAGAGCAATCCCAGCACAACAAAGAACGCTATCGAGGCAATTAGGGATCTGCGAAGGTGGGTGAGCATCTTTGCTCCTTTCAATAGGCGTGAAGGGCGGTGATGATGATGTCGATGAACTTGATGAATACGAAGGGCGCGACAACTCCCCCCACGCCGTATATCAAGAGATTGCGCCTCAATATGGCGCTCGCCCCGGATGGTTTGAACCGTACACCACGCAGCGCGAGAGGTATAAGGGCAACTATTACAAGTGCGTTAAAGATTACTGCTGAGAGTACCGCCGTTTGCGGACTGTGAAGCCCCATGATGTTGAGAGCCTTTAGCTGCGGGTATGTGGTCACGAATAACGCCGGAATGATCGCAAAGTATTTCGCCACGTCGTTGGCTATTGAAAAGGTCGTGAGCGCACCACGGGTAATCAGGAGCTGTTTACCTATTTCGACGATTTCGATAAGTTTGGTCGGATTGGAGTCGAGGTCAACCATATTCCCAGCCTCTTTGGCGGCGGTCGTTCCGGAGTTCATGGCAACGCCAACGTCTGCCTGGGCCAGGGCCGGAGCGTCGTTTGTACCGTCACCAGTCATTGCGACCAGCTTGCCGCCCTCTTGCTCGGCCTTGATCAATGCCATCTTTGCCTCAGGCGTTGCCTCAGCCAGGTAGTCGTCCACGCCGGCCTCCTGGGCGATGGCGGCGGCGGTGAGGGGATTATCGCCGGTGATCATAACGGTTCGGATGCCAAGCGATCTCATCTGGGCGAATCGCTCCCGAATTCCTTGTTTGACGACATCTTTGAGTTCGATCACGCCAAGTATTTGGGGACCATCGGCTAGCGCCAGAGGAGTGGAGCCGGACTTGGCGACTCGCTCCGCAATTTGATTCAGCTCTGCCGAGGGGCTCCCGCCTTGCTCGTCGACCCAGCGGCAGATTGCCTCGGTGGCCCCCTTGCGGATCTCTCTGCCATCAAGGTCGAGTCCCGACATTCGTGTTTGGGCGCTGAATGGCACAAAGACGTGCTCCGTTCCAAGCGCTCTCTCGCGAATGTCAAAACGTTCTTTGGCAAGGACGACTATGGAGCGGCCTTCCGGGGTCTCGTCGGCAAGCGAAGCCAACTGAGCCGCAGCAGCGAGCTCTTCTTCGGTGTGGCCATCCACTGGCAGAAATGTGGCGGCCATTCGGTTTCCAAGAGTTATTGTTCCCGTCTTGTCGAGCAAAAGCGTCTGGACGTCGCCGGCTGCTTCAACGGCCCTGCCTGACATGGCAAAGACGTTCCTCTGTACAAGGCGATCCATTCCCGCGATGCCGATTGCCGAAAGCAGGGCCCCGATAGTCGTGGGAATTAGACAGACCAGCAGAGCTATCAGCACAACCACCGAGACATCTGCGCCCGCGAAATGAGCAAACGGTTTCAATACCACAACGACGGGGAGAAAGATGATTGTAAGTGCGGCAAGAAGTATTGTAAGTGCTATTTCATTAGGAGTTTTTTGGCGTTGAGCTCCTTCAACCAGGCTGATCATTCGATCGAGAAAGGTGTGACCCCGTTCGGCGGTGATCCTGACAACGATTCGGTCCGAGAGCACCTTTGTTCCGCCGGTGACGGCAGAACGGTCTCCACCCGACTCTCGTATGACGGGTGCAGACTCGCCGGTTATGGCGGATTCGTCAACTGATGCGATTCCATCCGTGATATCCCCGTCGGAAGGAATGATGTCCCCTGCTTGGCAGACGACAAGATCTCCTTTCACGAGTTCAGCTGCGGCGACGAGCACTTCGGTCCCGTCGGGATTCAGCTTGCGAGCTTGCGTGTCCGATCTCATTTTGCGCAACGTATCGGCTTGGGCTTTGCCGCGTCCTTCCGCTACGGCTTCGGCGAAATTGGCGAATAGTACCGTGAGGGCAAGCCAGACAGTTACTGACCACGAGAATACGTTAGGATGCTCGATTGATTCAATTAAGGTGATCACGGTGCCTATCAGCACAACGAGCATCACGGGGTTCTTGATCTGAACTCGAGGATCGAACTTTTTGAGCGCGTCAATGCCAGCATGTCTCAGGATTTCCATGTCGAATAGACCGCGGCTCGCCTTTACCCCTCTTGGTTGAGCAGTAGCATTTTGATTCTGTCTCTCGTTCTGAATCATTTGAGTATCTTCGGAATCAGACATAGAAGATAGCCTCCACTTGGCTAGCCGAATTCAAAGGTTCCCGACACCAGGCGCTACTTTGCCAATGGGGTTGGCGGAATGATCGATTCGGACTTTCGGCGGTAGAGAACACGCAAGAAGCAAAAGTTGTCATCAAAAGAACTTTCCGTGCGAGAGTTGTTCGACGATGGGCCCAAGCGAAACCGCCGGGAAAAACGTCAAAGCACCAACAATCAGGATTACCCCTGTTAGCAGCCCCACGAAAATGGGCTTGTCTGTTCTGAAGGTTCCAAGTGATGCGGGCACCACGTTCTTGGCGGCGAGCGTTCCGGCCAGTGCCATCGCTGGAACGATGATGGCGAATCGGCCAAGCAGCATGCCGATAGTTTGGATGACGTTATAGAAGGCGGTGTCGGAACTAATTCCTGCCAGGGCGGAACCGTTGTTGTTGGCCACGGAGGTAAAGGAGTAGAGGATCTCAGAGAATCCTTGCGGTCCTTTATTTAGCGGTGCTACTTGCCCGGCATGGACCGAGACAGCAATTCCGGTGAGTACGAGCACCGTTATCGGCATGATCAGCGCGCCCAGCGCAGCCAGTTTCACCTCGGTTGCCTGGATCTTTTTCCCAAGGTACTCTGGTGTCCTGCCCACCATCAAGCCGCCGATGAAGACCGTGATTATTGCGAATAAGAGGATGGTATACAGGCCGCTGCCGACTCCTCCGGGCGACACTTCGCCCAGCATCATGCCAGTCATGGTTGCAAAGCTGCCCATCGGGTTGTAAGAGTCGTTGGCTGAGTTAACGCTTCCAGTCGAGGTTTGAGTGGAGGTTATGTTGTAAAGAGCTGACGAGGTGTCCCCGAAGCGCACCTCTTTGCCTTCCATGTTGCCCGTTACCTGATGGGTGACTCCGGCGGCCGCTACCGCAGGGTTGGCCTGATGCTCGGCGATTGCCCCGATAGCAAGCCAAGATCCAAAGAGAATAGCCATGACCGTCAAGATTGCGACGCCTTGGCGAATGCTGCCCACCATCTTTCCAAAGGTGTAGGTCAGTGAAACCGGTATGCAGAGAATGAGCGCAATCGACAGGAAGTTCGTGAGCCCGGTCGGGTTCTCGAAAGGACTGGCGCCATTGGCGTTGAAAAATCCGCCGCCATTTGTGCCCAGCTGTTTTATAGCTTCCTGCGATGCTACAGGTCCGCGCGGGATGGTTTGGCTGAAACCATTTAGCACGTTGTGAATATGAGCCGGTCCAGCCAGGGTCTGTAGCGCTCCTTCTGCCATGAAGACCACCGCAGCTAATAACGAGATAGGCAGAAGAATGTAGACAATGCCTCGAGTGAGATCAACCCAGAAGTTCCCGATCGTCCTTGATCCCTTGCGAGAGAATCCCCGAATAACTGCGACTGCCACCGCTATCCCAACAGATGCGCTGACAAAGTTCTGAACTGCCAGCGCACCCATTTGCGATAGGTAAGACATGGTTGTTTCGCCGGAATAGTTCTG
>JAJYFX010000137.1 GCA_021785315.1 Actinomycetes bacterium
CAACAGATCGTAGAATATTTTTTTTTGATACGATAAACTACTATGTGCACTGACTCAAACTGTCGGAGATAATGGACCGTGCCTAAAAATTCTTCGCGTGGTTGGACTGAATTGAATAAAAGAATCGAGGTTCAACGGGACCAGGCTTTAGGTGTCTCAAGCGCCAGAAGCTACTTGTTGACCATTCTAGGTGAATTTGCAATATCCCAAGACGGCCCAATTTGGACAAACGCCTTCATCACCGGATTAGGAGCGTTGGGAATTGACGAAAAGACGGTTCGGCAAACCCTCGCGCGAACTTCCGCGAAGGGACTCATCGACCCGGAAAAGGTGGGGCGGCGCGCCCGCTGGCATCTTACAAACAAAGCCAGGAACTTGCTCCGTGAAGGAAGCCAGAGAATCTATTCCTTCAACACCAAGGAACGCGAATGGGACAAGAAATGGATAATCATCCTAATAGCCATACCTGAAGCACGGCGAGACTCCCGATACAGCCTCAGAGTCAGGCTTGGCTGGGTTGGCTTTGCCCTTCTCAATGCTGGAGTGTGGATCTGCCCCTGGACTGATCGTCTCAGTGAAGCGGAAAGCGTGCTGGAAGAGCTCTCCCTCCAGGAAGTGGCACATATCTTCATCGGAAACCTCTCGGACATGGATGAGCAGTCGTATCTGGCGGCGGAGGCATGGGATATTCCAACCGTTGAAGCCGCCTACGAACATTTTGAAATCACCCACTTTGGAAATCTGCCACAGACTAACGAAGATGCCTTCGTCCAGCTGACACGTCTCGTCAACGACTGGCGCAGACTCCCGCTATTGGACCCGGACCTTCCGTCGGAACTACTCCCCGTAGACTGGGTTGGCAACAAAGCTGCGCAGCACTTTCTCGATCTGCACCGGAACTGGAAGCCCCGCGCCTTCGAGTGGTGGCAGGAAATCACCTCAGATCGATAGAGGCACTCAGGTAATCTCAAATTCATCTCAGTTGTACGCTATTCCAGTTTTCGCTCCATGAACCGGAGACGCCACAGACTGCCAGCCGCATCTATTTAGCCATGCCCAAAGGGCGTGCCCAAACCATTGCAGCAGGACGCTTCGTGGAAGACACACCCTGAAATCTCTTTTTGGTCGTGAATGCTCAAATCCGGACAGGCAAACTAAAAAATCCATGATTTCTTACTATCAATAATGTTTAGTAGAATACTGAATGTTAATATAAGTACTGAAGAGCCAAGCATGCCACTAGAGCGGAATAGCGTAAAGATAAATGAGTTTGCAAATACCGAGTTCACTAACACCGTCAAAAGTTTCGTCTTTTAGAGAATGCGCATATGCATTCCGCCTCGCTGTAATTGACCATGTGCCTCAACCCATCAATTCACATACGCTGAAGGGAACACTGGCCCACAGATGCCTTGATCAGCTCTATTTCGATAATTCCCCCGAGAGCAGAACCTTAGAGGTCGCCAGAAGTATTTTCGATGACGTATGGAATGAAGCTCATATCAACGGGGAGCTTGAGTACCTCGAAGAGTGTGAAGATGGCAAAGTCGACCTAGACGAGTTGGCCAAAGACACAATTTTTCTTATTGAACAGGATTTCATTGCTGAAAATCCGCAACAAGTGACTGCGCTTGGGACAGAACTCCAGCTGGAGACCCGAGTTGGCGACATGACTCTCAGGGGGATCATTGACCGCCTGGACCTCAATCCAGACGGCACAATTACCGTTACCGACTACAAGACCGGGAGAATGCCCGGAGTCATGCAAGAACACGACCGCCTTTCTGGGGTCTACTTCTATGCGCTCCTTTGCGAGCAGGTTCTCCATGTCGTTCCAGATACTGTTCAGCTGGTCTATCTGCGTGATGCAACAAGAATCATCGCAAAACCAAGCAAGCAATCTTTGACAGCTTTGATGAACAAGGCCGGCGCAATTTGGAAAGCCGTTCGCACCGCCTGCGAAAGAGACGACTTCAGGCCTAAGCCGTCTAAATTGTGCGGCTTTTGCAACTTCAAGGTTCAGTGCCCCACGCAGGCTAGCCATTGATCACGCTCAATGCTTGCATCTTCTAAGCAGCGCCTGAAGACGAAGCGGCAATAACCCGGCAAATAGCTAATAGCCTTTTGCCAAAACGAGCAATATGTTCCACACAGAGGACCAACGTATGAGCCCGGACAACAATGAGCCTTCAGCCAAAGCCTTAATTGATCTTTTTAAGAATCCAGAGGCAATGCGAAAGGCGATCGCTCGCTTTGACAATGCAGTCGACGATCTCTTCGAACCTCTAAGGGAAAACGTCTGGTTCAACCGCATCTTCTATTCTGCGTCGGCAATGGCAGACCACTCCTTGATCTGGTTTCTTCTTGCCGCCATCAAGGCCACCAGATCAGGCGAACAAGCAAAGCTGGCCAGAAGGGCAGCTATCGTCCTAGCCGCAGAATCGCTGGTGGTCAACATGGGCGTAAAGAGTATATTTCGCCGGGAGCGCCCGACGTACGAGGGAGAACGACCCTTACCGCTCCGACAGCCCCTAACATCATCATTCCCAAGCGGCCACTCCAGCGCTGCGGTATGCGCATATATATTTCTTTCCGAAAAGGATTCGCTGGCTCCCCTGTACTTTGTTCTCGCCATGCTCATTGCACCCAGTCGGATTCATGTCAAAATACACCATGCTTCCGACGTTATTGGCGGACTGATTGTCGGATGGTTGTTTGCGAGACTCATGCGTAGCTTTTTCCAAGACTAAATTGGATCCAATGGAGACCGAATATCAAGTAATGGCAAGTGGAGGCGTACTGATACGAAAGGGCGGCCACGAAAAGAACGAGTTCTTTTACGCCCTCATACACAGGCCTCGCTACAACGATTGGAGCCTTCCCAAGGGCAAGCAGGAAAGCGGCGAGGATCCCCTTGCTTGTGCGCTTCGCGAGACGCTTGAAGAGACTGGGTATATATGCACGCCGATCGAGGAACTCCTCTCCAGCAGCTATATAGACAACCGAGGAAGATCTAAACTCGTCAGATTTTGGCTCATGGAGGTCGCCGATGGCAAATTCGCCCCAAACGAGGAGGCTGATTCGCTTGCCTGGCTTCCGTTCGATCTGGCAAAAAATACCCTCACATACGAAAAAGATCGGGATGTTCTCGAATCGGCAAAAGCGCTTGTGTATCGGCTAAATTTGTCCTAATCCAAGATTTTGCGGAATTAGCACCGGATAAACGGAGTTATTAACTGATATGAATACTCTCAAGTTCAACGTCAATTGGGACTACCGTTGTCCGTTTGCACGGATATTAAACGAACACATTGTTGTAGGCTTGCAAAATGGAGCTGACTGGGAAGTAGAATTCATTCCTTTTTCACTCACCGAAGTCCACACAGAGGAAGGTGAAATCTCCTCATGGGAGGATCCTTCCAAGGCTGCCGAGCTTCTGGCCGGACAGGTTGGAATCGTAATAAAAAACAAATTTCCAGAATCGTTCAATGCCTTCCACGTCGCGATGTTTTCAGCAAGGCATGACGAGGGAAAAGACATACGAATAAAGGAAGTCGTCGAAGAGGTAATTGCGCAGGCTGGTTTGAACCCCGAAGCGGTGTTGGCTGAAATCGCATCAGGATGGCCGCTACAGGAATACAGGCAGGACCATGAAGACTCGGTAAGCAAATACTCTGTTTTTGGAGTACCGACAATCTTCGCCGATGGAAAAGCGGCATTCGTGCGATTGATGAAGCGGGCTGACGGAGATCCCCAGACTTCAATTGGCTACATCGAGCGACTTGTCGATCAGATCGCCAACAATTCCGAAATCAACGAACTCAAGCACACCACAATTCGGAACTAATCAGTCGACAATCGATCTACGGTCCAAAGAGCCCCGGGTTTGAGGACTGTGGCCCAACGCTCTGGCCCATAACTTCGCAGCCCCTTCGACAGCCGTATTGTCGCAGGTACGATATAGCACGCGCAGACGGTCGCCCAGACGTGCATCGCAATAGTGGAGAACTCCCGCAATGGGCCGACGAACACACTCGAGTCCTTGATTGCCCTGTCTGTGCTTTCAAAAGTATCTCACACCCAGGCGTTTGCCGTCCGGCCTCAGCGACAAACACAGGCCGCCAGAGACCTATTGGCCAGCGCTTAGCGTTCGCTGGACCAAGTGACTAACCCTCGATCTAAGCTCTGGCTTTGTAGGTCGGGCCTACCCAATATTGGGTCCAACGCAATTTAGGCAACGATGCGGTTAGATAAACTAGCTAAATTTCTCCGACACAGCTCTGGCAACCTCTTCAGGGGAGATGTCCAGCAATGGCTCGTCCAAAAGGCGTTCGAAATATGTCACGTCGCTCCGATAAAACCTCTCAGGATTGGATCGTACCAAAATCCTGAAGACCAGCCTGAAGCCAACGCCATCTCCGTCCGGTCCACCGCCGGCTATGGAGTAATTAAAAGCAGAAAAGTTGTGGGAGTCATAATAAGCAAACACCTTTGCTACCCCCTCGGCAAGATCCGTGACGGACTGATCCGTAAGTTGGTCAATGTCGGATATCCGGTCGAAAACGCCCCAGATCTCTTGAAACCCTCGCGGAGCAAATGGCGTTAGCCACGAGACCGAGCCGGTCTTGCCGATGTAGCGTGAGCCATTCATCTCCTGAGCAACGAGATCATCGAAGTAGGAACGCGAATTCTCGAGATAGTATTTCCGAGCCCCCTCTAAAACTTCCATCTGACTCGTCGTTGGCCGAAAATCATGAGATGACTGCAAATGCGGGTGCACAACCGAAGAGCCCGAAGGAGGCAGATAATTTGCGCTGATCGAGGACCACACCAGATTGGGTCTCGCCTTTCTGGTCGCCTTGGCATGATCGACCATAACAGAAAAGGCATCATAGAGAAGCCCTGGAGAGAACTCCTCCAGCTTCGTAAAATGACGCGAGGTGTCATAAACGCCGACTGCGGAATAGCCTGAATAGGCCATAATATTTGGTACAACCGCCGCTCTGTTCCTTCTGATCCTCCCCGCCGGGACCACCTCGGGTTCGAAATCGAAGGTAACCTTACTGAAAACCTCTTCACAAAATGGGCAGAACCCGCCGGCATCAATAATCTCAGATAGCTCCGGTTTGCTTTCG
Source organism: Actinomycetes bacterium (assembly GCA_021785315.1). The sequence continues at coordinate 5,136 of JAJYFX010000137.1, forward strand.
GGTTGCAACTTCACACCGCTCAGAATACGGCTGGATTTCTTTGTTAGCGGATCAATCCTTTGGACCAGGGGAACCGATTTCCATTTTCCTCCATCCGAGGGGTCGGGAGCCCTTGCTTCAAGGCTGACTTCACTGAACTCGATCATCTCCGACCCTTCCTGCCTTGGAAACCAATCATGGGCGCGACTTCAATGCATGGCATTTGGCGCCTGCTCACGCCCTGAACAATAGTGTAACCCAGTCTGAAATTCCCAAAACTGCGAATTCCCCGATTCTCGAACTCTCTTGCCTTCTCATTCGAGAGCTATTTTGCCAACCAGCTGGAACAATCATCGTAAACTCTATTCAATGACCGGATTTCCGCTCCGCCAAGAAGACCTCTTGAGCTTCTATCCTCAGCCTTCTGAATCACTACCGCACAGACCGTGGATCAGAGCCAACTTCGCCACCACGCCAAACGGAGTGATACAGATAAATGGAACCAGCAGCGGCGTATCGGGACCGCCAGACAAGGAAGTGTTCAAGTTTCTCCGGGAACATTGCGATACGGTACTGATTGGGGCATCTACCGCGCGCAAAGAAAGTTACTCTGCCCCCAAAGCTCCCGCCTCGTCGGACAGAGCTCCGCTCCTGGTAGTTGTCAGCAACTCTCTTGATATACCAGAGTCTTCCA
>JAJYFX010000138.1 GCA_021785315.1 Actinomycetes bacterium
AGCACCATAGGATGTAGGTGGATGGCGGATTAAATGAGAGGATCCCTATCAATTTAGGTGAGTGCATTTCGATGGAGCATGGTAACTCTTGATTGAAAAAATGGATAGACAAAAAGTTCCCGATTCACTGGATTTGCTGGCCAAGAAAGTCGGGTCTCGAATAGACAAGCTCCTCAGCACCGAGATCGAAAGGTGGAGCAGGTTGGACTCCGATCTCGGCGAGCCTCTCATCTTTCTCAAACAGATGGTATTGGCTGGCGGAAAGCGATTACGTCCTGCGTTTGCTTATTGGGCGTATGTCGGTGCTGGCGGTGATCCTGACCAGGAAGAGATTTTAAGCGCAGGTTGCGCATTGGAGCTGCTTCATTCGTTTGCGATCATTCATGACGATATTATTGATGCATCTCACACCCGGCGGGGTTTGGTAGCGATACATAAGAGATTCCAGGACAAACACGAAGGGATCTCGTGGACCGGAGAGTCTCGCAGATTTGGTGAGGGAGTGGCGATCCTACTTGGTGACATGGCATTCGTCTACGCCGACAAGATGCTCGCAGGAGTTCCCATCGAAGCTCAGAACATATTTACTGAGCTGAGACTGGAAGTGAATATCGGACAGTACCTCGACCTGATTGGTACAGCCAACGCTAATGCACAGCCGAGAATCTCAAAGGATCAGGCGCGCAAGATAAGTCTTTACAAATCCGGGAAATACACCGTGGAGAGGCCGCTTCATCTCGGTGTCGCGTTGCTTGGAAAGCTCGACCAATACCACCAGCGCCTCTCAGATTATGGGATTCCGCTGGGCGAGGCCTTCCAATTGCGCGATGATCTTCTTGGAAGCTTTGGAGATATGTCGCTTACGGGGAAACCCGTGGGTGAGGATTTGCGGGAAGGTAAGCCTACCGTCCTTGCGGCAATCGCGGTAGAAAGAGCGGAAGGTTCTGCGAAAGACTTTTTTAGGGAAAGGTTTGGAGCAGAGAATCTAACACCTGAGGAAATTATCAGGTTTCAAGAGATCCTGACATCTACAGGAGCAAAGAAGGAAGTCGAAGTTCTAATCGACAGTCTTTGTAGGGATGCCATCGACGCTATTAAAAAATCCGGGCTTAGCGTTCCGGCGATCGCTGAACTCGAGGAGCTCGCAAACTTTGTCGGGAACCGGAACCTGTAAATAAGAGTTCACAAAGGTTCTGTGGTTTTGCTGCATGAAAGGCTTCGAGGCACCTGGGTTATGATGGCGGTTAACATCAGCCATCCGTCCAGTTAAAAACTAACGCGCGGAGGACATTTTGCCGGTTCTAGAACTCAACACCAGGCTTGACAGGACCGCGCGCAACGCAGTGACCTATTCAGTTGCAGCTTTGGTACTAGCTGCGTTGCTCATGGCGTTCGCGCCTCCAGCAGTGGATCAGGCGGCACACTCGCATCTTCAGCAGATCTTCGACGCTCGCGGATTCGATTTGTGGGACAACAGCTGGTATCTGGGCCGGTACACCTTTGTCAACTACTCCTTTGCCTTTTACTTATTCTCGTATCTATTTGGCCTGAAGACTGTCGCTGCGATAAGTGTCGCAGCAACGACCGGCCTTATATCCCTTCTGTCTGACCGCTACTTTCCCGGTTCTTTTCACGGCAATCAGCGGCTTTCGCTTCTCGTCGTACCGTGCATGGTTCTCACCGGTGCGTGGCCCTTTCTCCTGGGTGTTGCGTTTGTGCTTTTGGCGCTAATGATGTATTCGTTGGGCCGAAAGTTTTTATTTCTGGTCGTGTCGGCCCTGGTGTTACTTTCCAGCCCCCTTGCTCTTTTGGCACTGGTGCTTCTAATTGCAGCTGCAGAACTACCCTTCGGACTCCTTGCGACAAGATCGCAGTGGGGAAATTTTGCCCGGCGCGCCTTATCCAGCTTTTATTTGGATACGGTTGTCATTTTGGTTTTAGTCCAGTTACTGGCTATGAGGGCTTTCCCGGACCATGGGCACTATCCATACTGGTTCTCCGACCTGGTGCTGGTAGAGATTTTCACTTTGTTGTGTTATGTGCTGGTACCGAAAAACGTAATTCATGCGTTGCAATTGCGGATGTTGATAATTGGTTATGGACTAGTCAACCTGCTCGCCTTCGTGACGACGTCAAATCTTGGTTCAAACGCGACACGCGTAATCGATTTTTCTTTTCCCATTATTGTCGCATTGCTTGGCCTTAGAAAATTAGGTTCCCGAGTCATCTCCACGGTGCTTCTCGTGCTCGTTTTGGTGTGGAATTTGATGCCCCTTAACCAGATCATGTCGGGTGCTCTCTATCAGACGTCGAAAAACGCTTTTTGGGGTCGGCTCAAGCCGGTTTTGGAGCGAAACATTGTCCCTGGAAGCCGGATAGAGCTGGTTGACACTTCCAATCATCAGGGAGATTACTACCTGCCGAAAATGGGTTTTACGATTGTCCGGGGTTGGTTTCGCCAGGATGATTTTCCTCAAAATCAGATTCTTTACGGCCAGCAGGCGCTGACGCAGGGTAAGTATCTTTCCTGGCTTAGGAGGTCCGGCGTTTCTTTGGTGGTGCTGCCTCCAGGTCCGTACGATTTTTCTTCGGTGGGTGAGGTTCAGCTAATCAGCTCGGGAAAATCCGGTTTGCTGCCTATCGCGGAAATCGGGCAAGCCAGGATATTCAAGGTCCCTGACCCGGCGAGTATTGTGCGTGCTCCTGATGGAACCTATATTGGCGCCAAGATTGGAATCGATTCCGTAACCTTTAATGCCCTCGTGCCCGGAACCTATAGCCTGAGCCTTTTTTACAGCCCCTATTTCAAAGCGAGTGGTGGAACAGTCTGTGCGAATGCTGAAGGCATGACATCTTGGATCATTAACAATCCCGGACCACATAGGCTGATATTTGATTTGAGTGTGAGAGAAGTGTTTGAGGTATTGACTGGCGGTGCGAACAGTGGTTGCGGCTAACTATTACTCGTCGAACTAAGAAAGTAATATTTGGTAAACGGGTAAATGATGAAATTGTGATGCCAGCCCAAATGCGCAAAACCTTTCGTAGTGCTTGGACTTGGATTTGAGTGGAGACTTGGCAAAGGATATTGGCATAGATGATCCTAGAAAAGATTAAAAGCCCGGAAGATTTGCGCTCACTCGACGGTAATGAACTCGAAGAACTCTGCGGCGAAGTTCGCCAGTTCATCGTAGACACGGTTACGGAGACCGGGGGGCACCTCGGATCGAACCTCGGCATAGTCGAGATGACCGTCGCTCTGCACAGAGTCTTCAAGTCGCCCAGGGATATAGTTCTCTTCGACACTGGCCATCAAGCGTATGTGCACAAACTCTTTACCGGGCGTATGGCCGGGTTTTCAGCACTGCGCAAGAGCGGCGGACTTTCGGGCTATCCCTCGCGCAAGGAGTCTCCCCACGACTGGATAGAGAATTCCCATGCATCGACCGCACTTTCTTACGCGTATGGAATCTCCACGGCCCTGGAACTCGGTTACCAGCCAACGGTTGGTGCCGGCCTAGGGAAAGAGTCGCGGACCGTTGTAGCTGTCGTGGGCGATGGCGCGCTGACCGGGGGTCTTGCTTACGAGGCATTGAACAACATAGGTCATGCAGGCAAGCGGGTATTGATCATTTGGAATGACAATGGCCGTTCTTACGCGCCTACAGTGTCGAAGCTTTCGTCCGGTCTGACGCGGCTCAGGTTGAACCCTTCGTATCTGCAGGCGAGATCCAAGATTAGGCAGATGATTGCCGAGCTGCCGGCGGTGGGCGGACTTGCGGTTTCGGGAATCGCGGGAATTACTTCAGCCCTGCGCGAAGTTATCGAACCAAGGGTGTTTTTCGAATCCCTTGGCGTGCGCTATACCGGGCCTATCGAGGGTCATGATATTGCTGCAATGGAGTACGCGTTTGCTAGCGCGCAAAGCTGGGACGGCCCCATTGTAGTTCACGTATTGACCGAGAAGGGTCGGGGATACGGCCCGGCGGAAGACGACGAGGTCCAGCGCCTCCATGACCTAAAGGTAGCTCAGCCGGAACTGCTGGCCGAGGTTGAGTATGGCTCCTATACCGAGGTATTTTCCCAAGCTCTTTTGAAGCGGGCCGAAACGTCACCTGAAATCGTGGCCATAACTGCCGCCATGCCTGCGCCAACAGGACTTTTGGGGTTTCAGGAAAAGTATCCAGAGCGATTCTTCGATGTGGGTATCGCAGAGGCGCATGCCGTGACGGCGGCCGCTGGGATGGCTATGGGGAATCTCAAGCCAGTTGTTGCAATTTACTCGACCTTCATAGCACGGGCCTTTGATCAGGTGAATCTTGATGTTGGCTTGCATGGGTTGCCGGTAATTTTCGTATTGGACAGGGCGGGAATAACCGGTGATGACGGGCCTTCGCATCACGGGGTACTGGATCTAATTGAATTTCTGGCTATTCCCGGCATGACAGTATTGGCGCCTGCCTGCCTTGAGGACGTGGATCCAATGCTCGAACATGCGTTATCATTGCCAGGCCCGTCGATGATCAGGTTCCCCAAGACTCTCGGCCCTACGAGGCTGTGGATTGAGAGTTCCAAAAATATTGAGCCGAGATGTCTCGTGCGCGGCGGCGAGGTCGCGCTTGTGGCGGTGGGGAAGATGGTTGTACCCGCGCTTCATGCCGCTGAGCTGCTCGCAGGCTCAGGAATTTCCGTCTCGGTATGGGATCCGAGGATTTTGACCGAATTCGACGACACGTATCTGCGCGAGTTGGCCGCTCATCGACTCGTTATAACCATTGAGGACGGATTTGTTCCTGGCGGTTATGGCACTCACCTGAGATACAATTTGGAGAAGGTCGACGGGTGGAATTCGGGTCGCTTCAGGGAACTCGGAATACCGATTACATATATCGCCCAGGGCAAGGCAGACGACATACTTGCCAGCATTGGTCTTGATGCTGAGGGAATTGCAAATTCCATTACCAGGTGTCTTGCTGACGTCTAGATCGCTAACCGGCTGAATCTCGAGATTCTAGGAAGTTAAATGTCTTCCACTCTCGCTATCAGTCCGGGACCATCTGTTCTTGAAGAGTTGACCTGCGTGCTGACCTGATGCAAAGCCAGCAGGTGATTCGCAGGCGGCAGAGCGATCTCGTCGATCAGATTTGCCTGAGTTTCTGTCAGGATCGAAGAGGCAGCCTGGGATGGTTCTAGGATCACAGGCATTCTGTTATGGTACGGCTCCATCATCACGTTGGCGTTGGTGGTCAAAATTACGAAGGTGTCGGCCAACTCGCCAGCCTCCCGCTTAGTCGATTTTTCATATAGTCCAGCGAGGAGAAGCGGGTTGTTGTCGGCCCGATGAAAATAGTATGGAGTTTTAGACCGCCGTGGCTGCTGGCTGTCATGGGCCTGCCACTCGTAGAATCCTTCAGCAGGGATTACAATCTTCTGATTTAGAAGCTTCCGAAATGTCGGCTTTTCCAGTAAACTTTCTACTCTGGCATTGATCAGATTGCGACCCGAGTCCCGGAGCCAGTTTGGTTTGATTCCCCAGAGCATTTCCGTGAGCGCCAGATTGCCATTAAGGGCACCGATGACGGTTACCATGCTGTCGGGCGCGATGTTGTAGCTATCGATGTGGCTGCGGTGGGGAGCATACGTATCCGCACTTTGTTGGAAGTCGAGCATTGATCTAAGTCGGGTAATGGTCGCGCTGATTTGAACAAATCTGCCGCACATGTTCTGAACTCCCAGCTTAGGAACGGGTAAAATTACTTTTATAAAATAAATGGTTTTGTATTGGAA
>JAJYFX010000139.1 GCA_021785315.1 Actinomycetes bacterium
TCCGATCTATCAGAGCCGCCTCGACTGGACTAAAAAACCTCATTCAAAGGTCGAGTCCTGCCGATGCGAACCTTGCGCCGACCCCCCCCTGCAATGCTTCTATGACGCAGCGGCCACTATCTTTGCAGAATTCGAGTTCGCAGCTTGGACGATCGAGTCAAGCTCGGAACCCGAGCCGTAGCCCAGAACCAAATTCTCCTTTTTAGCTTGCGCCGCAAGTCCTGGATCAGCCAAGGCCTTCTTGAATGCTGCGCGCAAAACCGCAAGCCTGTCGGCTGGAATCCCTGGAGGGCCTGCAAAGTCGTGTCCCATTTCCATCACGCCGTCGAAACTGTTCAAAATACTGGCATTTGCGCTGGAAAGATTGAACTGCTGCTCGATTTGGCTAATGCTGGGCACGCCTGCAAGTGGGCTGAAGGTCTCCTGACGCCACACGTAGAGCGGGTTTACCTTCTTGCTTGTAATCAGAGGCAGCATCGAGGAGTACCCGATTTCGAGAAAGCTTCCGTCACCGCTTAGGAGTCCCACCTTCGCAGCGCTGCTACCCTGGAAGGTGCTGATCTGCCGATAATGGACCTTCAGCATGTTGAACAAAATTCGCTCGCCAACATACGGAGCACCGCCTTGGCCTGCAGCAAGCGCCACGAGCGTCTTGGAACTTCCGGGCCCGTAGGCGGTCACAAGTTGCTTCATCGAAGTCAGCCCTGAAGATGCGAGCGACACCCCAACCTGAGCGGCCGTGTCAGGTCTTCCTATCCAGCTGATCTTCGAAGTGTCGTATTTGAGGCCTTGCACCTTGAGAATTTGGTTCAATACGTCACCAGTCGCATCGGTGTCACCGATCGTGAGCCCATCAGGCTTGGCAGCGTACAGGTCGTTTGTGCCAACCGTGCCACCACCACCAGTGTCATTGACGATATTGAGCGCAGCTAGGCCGAGGTACTTAATCAAGTATGGCTTCAAGGTGAGCGCCCATTGTTCGTAGCCGCCGGCAGCACCAAATGGAACTATGAAAGTCATTGTCTTGCCTTTGAAGAACGACGCCGCAGATGCCCCGGTTGTTGTCGTTGCTCCGCTGCTTCCAGAAGTAGTGGAGCTGGAGCTGGCGGAAGACGAACTGCCGCAAGCAGCGAGTGCCCCGCCGAGCACTCCCGCGACCACGAGAGAACGAACTAACTTTGCTTTTATTTTCATATCCTTATCCCCCTGTATAGGTTTTATCTCGATAAATGAATGCCGTTATTCACTGAAGCTAAATACCCCTACTCACCTTTCGTCTGTCAAGTTTTGCGCAACTTCAGACAATTCCGTGAGGCAACTGGGTCGCCAAAAGCCTCACGAACACCACGTAAATTACGATGTATATGGCCGCCCCAGAGATGACTGCTCTGCGCCAGCTGCCGCGATCGAGTACCAGGAAGTAGGCCAACACCCCAAGAGGCACCGCGATAAGCAGGCCAATAAGCCAAATCCCCACCAACATCATTACCGTCCAAGCGATGATCGCAATTTCCCTCTTGTATTCCCTTCGGTTGCCAGTCACGACATTGGCCACCACCACTTTGCCGGCGTCTCTGCCACCCTCATCTTTCTTCTTGCCATGGGTGATTCTCTGGAGTCGCACAATGAAGTTCGACATGAACTGTATGAGTCCGATCACAAACGCCGCGCTGGAGACGATTATTGGGACTGTGCGTGCTATAGACGGATAACCGATAGCAGTAGCCCAGTAAATTGCGCTTCCTACAACCCAGACTGCATCTACCGCTAGCTCAAAATAGGAGCCGGGTCTTTTGAAGAAAGGAGCCGGACGAGCATCGCCAGCTGGATTCCTTGATTCTGCCAGGCTGCCTGAGGCTGAACCAACTGATCCGGCGGCAACCGAAACCAACTCTCGTTGCTCGTCTTTCTGGATCTTTGACGCTTCGACCGCGGCTCCTTTGCCCCGAAGCTTTTTGAACGCTCGGAATAACGGAGTGCTGAAGATGCTCAGGATAACCAGTGCAAGAAGAAAGTCAGGAAGAGGTTGTTTCAGGAAATTCCAGCCGGACACCTGTTCTGTCAAAGTTAGGTTGTGCTCGAAAACCGAACCGAGCAAGAACCCGATAATGGCAGCTGGCAAAGAATACCCAAGTCTCATCATCACAAGGCCGACTACGCCAATACCTACCAAGATGTCTAGCTGTATGAAGTTTGTAGTTGCAGCCCACGCACCGACAATTCCCAGAACGATGACGTATGGCGACATTAGCGCGCCGCGAACAGTGGTTATAAGAGCCAAGTGGCGCGCGACAGAGATTCCTAAGCCGCTAGCAAGAAAGCCCGTGATCAACAGCACCGCGGCAATCAGATATATGACGGGCTCGTGCGTGGAAACCATTGACGGCCCAGGTGCAAGTCCTAGGATGGTAAAGGCGCTAAGGATAACCGCCGACCCAACTGTGCCCGGTATCCCCAATGCGATAAGCGGGACATACGAAGCTGCTTCTTTTGCAAGGTTGGAAGCCTCAGGAGCAATGACGCCTTCAGGTATGCCCGTTCCAAACTCGTGCTTGCGCTTAGATGTCGCCCTTGCCTGCGCGTAGGAGACAAAGTTTGCCGCCACGCCACCAACTCCAGGAATCAAGCCGGCAATGAATCCAACAATGCTCGCTCTGAGCACCTGTACCGGACGGCGCAATACGTCCATGACTCCGGATAATACCTTGCCTCCGATTCGCTCTCCAATGACAGTCGGCCCGACCTCAGAGATCGCCCGGTTTGTACCGTAGAGATAAAACATTCGACCGAAAGCGAAAAGCCCGAGTGCTACCGCGACAATGCTGACCCCATTGTACAAGCTGAGCTGGCCATATCCGAATCTCTGGAGCCCAGTGCTGGGGTCATACCCAACAAAGGAGATCATCATTCCCCAAAGTCCGGACAGAATGCCTTTTGTCACCGAAGCCGATTGAAGCTTGCCAATCAAAATGATAGCGAAGGCGGCGAGAAGCATGTAGGAAGCGGGCTTGAGCACCGTGATGATCGCCCCCATGGCAGGGATCAGTGCAACCAGGCCAATGACTCCGCAGACACCGCCCAGAGCAGTTGCCATTGCCGAAATGCCCAACGCCTCAGCCGCCCGATTCTTTTGAGACATCGGATAGCCGTCCAAAGTGGTTGCAGCACACTCTGGGGCTCCTGGCGAATTTATAAGAATCGCGGTTGCCGATCCGCTGAAGTAGATACCTGCGTGCGCGCTGACTATCAGCGCCACACCTTCAGCGACAGGAAGGTGAAATAAAAAAGGCAACAAAAGGGTGAGCAACACTGCTCCACCCAATCCTGGTATCAATCCAACAAATGCTCCCAGCATTGCCCCGATGAACATTAGGCCAATCACTGAGGGACTGGCCAATAGAGACAGCCCTGAGGTTAACGCTCCCAAATTCAATCAAACCTTTTACTAAAAACCGCCAAACGACCGAGAATGAACTATAAATCGGATAATGGTATAGCTTCAACAGGATTTGAGCCGTTACAAGCCATGACAGGTTGAACCTGCTCCTGCCGATCGACAAAATCTCCCACTTTTTAACCCCCGAACCTTTGTCGGCCAGCTTGAACATCTCACAACTGTACCGAACTAAAGTTCATACCTTTATACCACCTTTATTTTCCCGTTGTCGCTAATAACTGATTTTCCCCGGATCAAAACGCTCAAGCTGGGGAATACGCGTCAGCCAGGCACTCCCACCATCACCCCGATACGCCTAAGTGCCCTGCCAACCAGACTGAAAACGCTAGTTTTGCGAGAAGATCAGTCTCGAATACCCTCTCTGGTTCCCTGAAAGAGCCCCGGTCACCGATGAGACAAACAAAGCGCGCCTGCAGCTCGGTTCCTTCGAGCTATATAATCCAGCGAAATCCATTGCGCTAAACTTAATGAGCAAGCCGCTAGGAAAGTTTTAGGAGTGTCAAATGACCCAATCCACACTTAATCGAAGCGCTAAAGCTATTTTGGCCGAGCCGGTGTTTGTCCACGTAGCGCTGGTTCGCCCCGATGGAACTCCCCATGTAACGCCGGTTTGGGTTGACATTGACGGAGATAACGTGGTGATCAATACCGCGCTGGGTCGTTCCAAAGCAAGAAATATCCACAAAGACTCGACAGTCGCGCTCTCGACATTCGATGCGAAAAATCCTTACCAGGCCATTGCATTCCAGGGCAAGGTCATTGAAGTCACAGAGGACGGCGCTGATGCGCACATCGATTTCCTAGCCAAGAAATACCTCGGACTCGATATATACCCAAATAGGCAGCCGGGGGAACGTCGAATTAAGATCGTCATTCATCCGACCAAAGTCTGGATGCAACCGCGTGATAATTAGCTTGGAAGGCATCTCGCTCTGACGTCGGGAGCTGCCATTCGCCTGACTTTTCCGGTTGAAGATTTGGCTAATGAGTTAATTCCGGGAATCGTCCAGGCGCACAAGGTCGAGGATGCAGATCGAAGCTGCCGGTAGGTCAAATAACTTCCTCTGGGTGACACAAATCGGCTTGATTCCCTCCAACCCTGATAAACAACATTGACATATTCCCAGCTCAGGCCTATACTACTGCTATCGGCCACAGATGAGGCATGAAGTCCTGAAATCAGTCCCAGGTCTAAACCCTGTAAATTGCGGCGCTCAGGACCATAGGCAATATTAAAGCTCGATTAGTTTGCGCGGAGATGAATGATGACCGACAACCACGATATGACGCCGCATAAATCCAAAGTGGATAGCTCCTCCGACGATTCAAAATCTACCTTCAGCAAAAACGCTTCGATCCTTCGAAACCTGGCTCAAGACGCCACGCCTGCTATCGATGTCCGATCCATCGAAAAGAGCTATGGTGAAATCCAAGCGGTTGAGGGCATCTCCTTCCAGGTCGCCACTGGCGAAGTGTTTGCCTTCCTTGGGCCCAACGGCGCCGGGAAAACTACGACGATTCGGATGCTTTGCACCCTCACCAAGCCAACAGGTGGATCAGCGACTGTCGGCGGATTCGATGTAGTGAAACAGCCAACCGCTGTTCGCAGACGAATCGGGCTCGTCTTCCAGGAACCAACTCTTGACCAGCAACTGACTGCCGAAGAGAATCTGCGTTTTCACGCAGTTCTGTATCGGATTCCCCACGAAGAAGTCGAAACGCGGATTGTGCAGGTACTGAACCTCGTGGATCTCCAGGACAGACGTAAGGATCTGGTATCCACATTTTCGGGCGGCATGGCTCGAAGACTCGAGATCGCCAGAGGCATGTTGCACACACCAGCAGTATTGTTTTTGGACGAGCCAACGATCGGTCTCGACCCGCAGACACGTGCCCTTATGTGGCAAGACGTGCTGCGACTCCGCAATGAGGAGGGAGTGACGGTCTTCCTCACAACGCACTATATGGACGAAGCGGAATACGCTGATCGGATAGCGATTATCGACCACGGTAGCATTGTTGCTCTCGCTACTCCCGACGAGCTGAAAAAGATGGTCGGCTCAGACACGGTTGAGCTGACCACCTCGAACAATGAGCTAGCCGCTTCACACCTCGAAGCCAAAGGGTTCAAGGTCAAGATCGGCGAAGACAATATTGTCGTATTTGCAGAAAATGGCGAACAGCAGGTCACCTCTATTATCGAAACCGCCGAAGTGCCGATTCAAAGCGTGCGGGTTCACCGGCCTAATCTAGACGACGTATTCTTGCACTTCACGGGGCGTCAAATTCGCGAAGGACACAACGAACGCTCCTTCCCGATG
>JAJYFX010000140.1 GCA_021785315.1 Actinomycetes bacterium
AGACTGCATGACGGTGACGGGCAAGACCATGGCGGAGAACCTTGCGGAGATCAATCCGCCAGCGCCTGACGGCGAGGTGATCCATCCTTTGTCGGATCCGATTAATCCTGTGGGCGGTATCGCGATCCTCAAGGGAACAATGGCTCCGGGGGGATCTGTAGTGAAGGTGGCAGGTATTGACACCAAGCAATTCGACGGGATCGCGAGGGTGTTCGACGGTGAAGATGCAGCCATGGATTCGATCATGGCAGGGGAAATCCAGCCGGGCAACGTAGTCGTGATTCGTTATGAAGGCCCCAAGGGCGGACCAGGAATGCGCGAAATGCTGGCAGTGACCGGCGCCATGAAGGGCGCTGGCCGCGGATCCGATGCTGCCCTGCTCACCGACGGCAGGTTTTCCGGCGGTACCCACGGGTTTTGCATTGGGCACGTGGCGCCCGAAGCCGTGGACGGCGGGCCGATTGCGTTCGTCAAGGACGGCGATCGAATCGTGATTGACGTTGACAATCACTGTATTGATTTGATGGTCGACGAGACCGAGTTGGCCAGGCGCCGTTCGGAATGGAAACTGCCCGCACCGCGGTATACGCGTGGCGCCTTGGCCAAATACGCGAGACTTGTGGCGGGCGCCGACAAAGGCGCTGTTACCGAAGCTTAAAAGCTTTCGCATGGCGATGAAGCTGTGGAAAATGGTGGATTGCTCGCCATTTTCCACAAAAACTCGATAATTATTAGGTTTTTTCCAGAAATTGCCCTATTGTTAATGCCAATGAACCAAAGTCTTTTAGTGGTAGTAGTAATCGAGTAGCGCGCGACGAGATAAAACATCGTGCGCTTGTTGGCCTCCCAGTCGGGAGGTTTTTTAGTTTATCTGGGAGTTGGAGATGAAGCTTACTGGAGCACAGGCTTTGATAAAGAGTCTGGAAATGCAAGGTGTCGACGTGATGTTCGGCCTGCCAGGCGGTGCCATTTTGCCAGTCTATGACCCGATTATAGACTCACCGATCAGGCACGTCCTTGTAAGACACGAGCAAGGTGCAGGCCACATGGCCGAAGGGTATGCCCATGCTACTGGAAGGCCTGGAGTCGCCATGGTCACCTCCGGCCCCGCCGCTACGAATATCGTGACTCCACTGGCCGACGCCTACATGGATTCGGTTCCAATTGTGGTGATCACGGGCCAGGTGGCAACCGGTTCGATAGGGACCGACGCGTTCCAGGAGGCGGATATCACAGGAATCACCATGAGTGTCACCAAGCACAACTGGCTGATTACCGATGCTAACGACATTCCTGACGTAGTGGCAGAGGCATTTTATGTGGCAACCACCGGCCGCCCCGGTCCGGTTCTGATCGATTTTCCGAAAGACGTAGCCAATGCCCAAATGGACTGGTATTGGCCGAGTTCAGTCGATCTTCCCGGCTACAAGCCGAACCCCAGGGGCCACTCCAAGATGATCGCGGCAGCCGTCAAAATGATATTCGAGGCCAGTCGGCCAGTCTTTTATGTCGGCGGCGGAGTGCTCAATGCACGAGCCTCAGACGTTCTGGCGGAGCTAGTAGAACTGACCGGGATACCTGTGGTTACGACTCTGATGGCAAGAGGAGCTTTCCCGGACGATCACCCGCTCTGTCTCGGTATGCCTGGAATGCATGGCAACTATACGGCTGTTACGGCGTTGCAGCAGTCGGATCTTCTCATCGCGCTGGGTAGCCGTTTCGATGATCGAGTGACGGGGAAGCTCGATGGCTTCGCACCACATGCAAAAGTGGTTCACGTCGATATCGATCCAGCCGAGCTTGGCAAGCTAAGACGTCCAGACGTTCCAATCGTCGGCGACTGCCGAAGCGTGATCGAGGATATAGTCAGGGCTATAAAAGCGGATCCAGACGCTTACCAGCACCGGGCCGACATTACTGACTGGGTGGCAACTTTGAAGAGTTGGCAGGAGAAGTATCCGCTCAAATACGAGCAGCCCTCTCTTTCAGGCGTGCTGAAGCCCCAATATGTGATTGAGAAGCTTCGCGATGCCGCCCCAAGCGACACCATTGTGGTTTCAGGCGTCGGCCAGCACCAGATGTGGGCGTCGCAATATTGGAAATTCAACCACCCCTATACCTGGATTAATTCAGGTGGACTGGGAACGATGGGATTCGCTATTCCGGCGGCAATAGGCGCCAAAGTCGGCAAGCCGGATCGTACCGTCTGGGCGATCGACGGAGACGGATGTTTTCAGATGACGGCCCAGGAGCTGGTCACTGCTTCTATGGAGCAAATTCCGATTAAGGTTGCCCTGCTCAACAACTCATATCTAGGGATGGTGCGGCAATGGCAGGAGATGTTTTACGGAGAGCGTTACTCCGAGGTCTACCTGTCTCCAGATCTTCCCGACTATGTCAAGTGGTCGGAGGCAATGGGCTGTGCGTCGTTCAGGGTCGAGAATGCCGAAGAGGTTGGGCCGGCTATCGAGAAGGCCAACGAAATAAACGATCGCCCAGTGGTAATAGAATTTCGTACCGACTCGAGCGAAAAGGTATTCCCGATGGTTCCAGCAGGAGTCTCGAACGACAACATTATTCTGGGCCCGGAAGGTTTGATGTAAAATGAGTATTTCATACATACCCGGCAACGGATCGTCCTCGGACCCGTCTGCAAGTCCCGGCGTCATGCACCATCATGTTTTGTCGGTGCTTGTGGAAAACAGGGCCGGCGTGCTGGCACGCATTGCTCAGTTATTTTCACGTCGTGGATACAACATATTTTCCTTGGCGGTAGCGCCGACCGACGATAGCCGGTTCTCGCGAATTACGATAGTTGTTGATGTAGACTCGGCGCCGTTGGAGCAGATTACCAAGCAGCTGCACAAACTGATAAATGTCATCAAGATCTCTGAACTGGATCCTGCTGAATCAGTTGAATGCGAGTTGCTGGTGGCAACTGTGAATGCGGACATTTCCGCCCGTGGCCACGTGATGGAGCTCGTCGCTTTATTCGACGGCAAAATAATCGACGTGGGGATAGACAAGTTGACTGTGTTGGCAACTGGTGAGCCGAACAAAATTGACGATTTTTCTGAACTGTTGTCAAGTTTTGGAATTGTCGAACTTCAGAGAACAGGAAGGGTAGCTCTGGCTAAGCTTGAGCGGCAGTCAAACAAATTGAAAAACACTACTGGAAGGGCTGGCTGATATGGCCACTTTGTATTACGAGGCGGATGCTGATGCCTCTCTCTTGCAAGGCAAGAAGGTTGCGATCATTGGATATGGGTCCCAGGGACATGCGCACGCACTGAACCTGGCAGATTCCGGCATCGACGTGGTAGTCGGGCTCAAGGAAGGGTCGGCGTCGCGTGCGAAGGCCCAGAATGCCGGACTAAAGGTTGCGAGCGTCGCCGACGCAACCAAGGGAGCTGACCTTGTCATGATCCTGGCGCCTGATACAGCTCAGTCGGCCATCTACGAGTCAGAGATAGCCCCAAATCTGAAGAAAGGCGCTGCGCTGGCTTTCGCGCACGGCTTCAACATTCGTTTCGAGCAGATCAAGCCATCTCCAGACGTCGACGTGATCATGATCGCGCCAAAAGGCCCAGGACATCTCGTTCGACGCACCTACGTTGAAGGCGGAGGGATTCCTTCGCTTATAGCAGTTTCCCAGGACGCGACCGGAAACGCCAAGAATGTCGCACTCGCGTATGCCCACGGGATCGGGTCGACGCGAGCCGGCGTTTTGCAGACCACCTTTGCCGAGGAGACTGAGACGGATCTCTTTGGAGAGCAGGTTGTTTTGTGCGGAGGCCTGGCGTCGCTTGTTACCGCAGGTTATGAAACTCTCGTTGGCAACGGTTATCAACCTGAGTCCGCATACTTTGAATGTCTTCACGAGCTTAAGCTGATTGTCGACCTGCTTTACGAAAATGGTCTTGCGGGCATGTGGTTCTCAGTTTCGGAGACAGCCGAGTGGGGCGGTCTTATTTCCGGGCCCCGTATCATCAACGATGGGGTTAAGGCTGAAATGCAGAAGGTGCTTGATGAAATCCGCAATGGCCAATTTGCCACGGCCTGGGTTCAGGAAAATAAAGACGGACAGCCTAAGTTCAACGAATTGCGAAAGGCCGCAGCGGCGCACCCAATCGAGGAAGTAGGCGCTCAACTGAGGGCAATGATGCCATTCATGAAGTCGGGAAGGCCTGGCCTAAAGGACGTCTCAGGCGGCTAATGACACAAACCACAGGTGTCCATGCGCTAAGAGACTTATCCAAAGCGCGTCGGCGCCACTTTGTTGAAAAGACAGATCTTGTAAATGCCCTTTACAAGCTTTATATGGTTGGAGCCGCCCTTCTTGTTGGCGGCTCCTTGCTCGTGGGGCTGGTTCAGTCCGCACCGCTTGGATCTTCAGTTCAACGCCAGGTTGTGAGCTATGGCCCTTCTTACCTTGGTTTGGCCCTAGCGCTGACCGTACTGGCTGGATTGCGTTCGGGCTCTAGGGGAGGTCCCCTGGCCATCCAAGGGGCCGATGTGCGAATGGTGCTTCTCTCAGGCATTCCAAGGTCGCATTTCCTCAGGTCGAAGGCAATGTCGCAGGTTCGCTCGATGGTCCCTCCCTCGCTTCTTGTTGGTGGACTTGTGGGTGGAATCGCTCATAAGGCCTTGGGGGCGGGTACGCTTCGTCTCGTAGTTGAAGGTGCTGTGCTGGGGCTCGCAGGCGTTCTTAGTTTTTTCGCGGCTGGCTATATTGCCTCCGGACTGCGGATTAACAAATGGATTGCGTCATTGTTCGGCGGCGCAGTTGTGGTCTGGTCCTTTGTTGATGTCTACAGCCGGACATCGGTTTTCCCCGGCACGTGGTTGGGACGGTTCTTTTTTAGCCAGCAGGATATTCTTCTGGCGGTTGTGACGATGGCGGGAGTCCTGGTGCTTTTTGCGCTAGGACACTTTTTGGTATCCAATGTGTCTCTTGAGATGCAGGAGCATCGAGCTAGGTTGGTTGGAACGCTACGGTTCGCTGCGACGACGCGTGATATCCGGACTGTAATTTTGCTGAGGCGCCAGCTTTCGGGCGAAAAATCACGCGGTGGCAGATCTCCGCTGGCACGTTTGCAGTTCGGCCGTGGCTTGACTGCCAAGGTGACCAAAAGGTCGCTTGAGTCTCTCTATCGTTGGCCTATAGAAAGATTTGCGCGTTTCATTTTCTTGGCAATTTTGGCGGGTTTTTCGGCACGCATCATGTGGACAGGTTCATTTTTCCCGCTTGCAATAGCGATCGTCGCACTTTACGTCGCCGCGACCGACTTGCTTGAGCCGCTTTCACAGTTTGCAGACCACCCCGACGGCGTAGCGGGAATTGGTATTCCGCTCTCGATGGTCGAGTCGCGTCTGCTTTTGGTGCCTTTTGTGGGAATGATAATTTTCGTTCTGATCGGAACTGCCGCAACGGCGGTGTTCAGCGGGTTTTCTCTGTCTTTGCACGTCGGATTGATCAGCGCAATTCCTCTGGCGGCAGCTTCGACGACGGGTGCTGCAGTCGGAGTGTTGCGCAAGCAGAAATCTGTTAATACTCAGGCCCTGATGCCGGAGGTCGTGGCAATGACCTCGGTGATTGTTGAAATCTTGCCGTTTGTCGTCGTGGCGTCAGGATTTGTCGCGATGGTTGATGCATACAACCTTCATGTATTGAATACTTCATTGATAGACACATCAGGAATTTCAGCGGCGTCATTCTCTCTTTTGTTTCCGTTGGCTGCTTGGACCTGGATAAGACGACGCAATGAGCTGTCACTA
>JAJYFX010000141.1 GCA_021785315.1 Actinomycetes bacterium
GAGCTAAAACACAAAGACCAGCTGATGCTCCCATTCCCTGATGACTCTAGCCTCAGTGGCCTTAGAACTGTTGGAGACGGTCCTCATTTTGTATTGAGGCAGAGGATCCTTGCGATCACCAAGAGACGCAGGAGCGGGAGACTAGGCCCTTTTATGTGGAGCCGATTGAAGAAGTGTCCGAGGACAAGGTCTGCTGCCTCGTGGTACTGGCCGATCAGCCTAAGGCTGCTTGGATCTCCCGTATCTCCAAATTCACGATTAGGTTGGCCTGGCCTTTCAAGCTGAATAAGCATCTCCTAGGCCTTTTGCATGAGTGCAGCCAGATCAAGAATTGACCTAGCGGTACCGACATGACGGATGAGCTTTTTCTTCCCCACTCCATCTGTCGGCTCTTTATCCATTATCCGAACTCGGGCAGACGAAAAATACTTGGTTTTCTCGATGAACACGAAACCGATGGTACCTTAGGTGACCATCGGTCACCTAGAACTAGGAACAAGAATCGGTAAACTAGCAGGTAAGAGGTTTATGGAATTGGCTCTAGGGCTCTAACCTCTACTTTTTTTGTGCATAGCGCGGAAGTAAAGCCGTGCGAAAAAGGCTCTAACCAGAACCTCCCTAATCTGTTCACAAGGTTTGGCATTTTAGATGACCGTAGTCGAAAGCGACTGATTCGATGCCTTGACTGAGAATCCCAGAGATTGTTCGAGGCTACAGTTCGCGCAAGGCCGGCACATGGCTTTCAATGTGGGACTCCTGCTTGGTAGCATAACGGTCACGACCCTTGTTTTCCCGTGGACACCGAAGCTACCTGTAACGGGAATGCACACGCCAACGATATCATCTGCGCAATATCGGCAGTGACTCAAACCTGCTCGCATTTCCAATGAGATAGACACCTGACTCAAATTCTTCAGGGGGGCAGGTGCTAAAACCCGCATCTGATATGGAGGTATCTACAATGAGATTGCTATCTTTTCGAAGAACTGCCCTTTTCGTAGGTCTCGCCGGATTGGTGGCTTCGCTCGCAGGAGCAGGCACGGCATCCGCGGAGGGCTCTCAAGGTGCAACCGGGAACAATGACGGAGTGGCGCTAGCATCATCGGGACCTCTTCATCAGGTCGCAACCGTTAAATTCCCGTCGCCTTACTTGAATCCAAAGAGCTTCGATATCAGCTGGGTGGACTCTCAGACGCAGACGTACTACTTGGCCGACCGCACCAACAACGGTGTCGACGCAATCAATGCGGCAACCGATACTTTCGAGGGCGTCATTGGCGCGGGCAACTTCAGCGGAACGGGGGCAACTGCATCATCAACGCAAAAGGCCACATGCGGCCCATTTGGAGTTGGTGGTCCAAATGGCACCCTCGTTCTAAACATCGGCGGCGTGACGCAGCTTTGGGCCGGTGACGGCGTGACGTCTACATCGCCAGTCAGCAGCGTAAAGGTGTTCGACCTAAACAGCCCGAGCAAGGGGACGCTGGCGGCTACCATACCCACCGGCGGCACCTGCCGGGCGGACGAGCTTGCGTACGATCCCGTTGATCACCTCGTGGTCATCGCGAACGACGTCGACACTCCGCCATATTTGACGTTCATATCCGTAAGTCCCAACCCTACAAATGACCGGGTTGTCGGCAGGATCCCGTTTGCCAACGCGATTGACGGCATAGAGCAGCCTGCCTGGAATCCCGCCAACGACATGTTCTACGTCAACATCCCGCAGATTCCCACGACAAACGGTTCCTGGATGGGCGAGGTCGCCATCATCAAACCGCAGACCATGAGCGTTGTGAACACATTCCCAGTTCCTGGATGCTCACCTGCAGGACTCGCGATTAATGTTCAGCGCCAGCAGATGCTCCTAGGTTGCAGCGGTGACGCGATTGCCGGCGACACCGTGAATGGCGTCGCCTACAGCGCCAACCGGGCAGTCTCCTACATAATGGATGCCCGAAACGGCCGCATAGTGGCCAGCTTCCCGCAAGTTGGAGGATCAGATGAGGTCTGGTACAACCCGAGCAGTAGGAATTACTACCTCGCAGCAAGCAACATGACCTCTAACGGCATGTCGACCGGATACAGCAGTCCGGTACTTGGAGTCATCAGCTCCTCTGGAAATCGTTGGCTAGAGAACGTCCCAACGACAGCCTCGGCGCACTCGGTGGCATCCAACCCAGCAAATGGGCAAGTATTCGTGCCTGTCCCAGGTTACGGGATTGCTGTATTTGCTGGCTCCGGCCATGGCAAGGACTCATAGGCTTCCCACGTAACGTTCGAATTGACATGTGCTGGAGCGGGTTTCCGCCCCAGCACGCCGGGAATCCTAAACGTCGACAATGCCGGGCTTCGTCTTGTGAGCGATCCAGGCATTTGCAGCAAGTTCTACAGCTTCAAAATGGTGTTCCAATGATTCCTAGACGGCCAAAGGCTTGCAAGATCCAAAGCACTATAGAGCTAACACTCTGACTTACTGTTGATGTCCAGCGAGGATTCGGGAAATGTCGTCGTGTTGAGGTAATCGACGAGTTCTTTGGTTACGGGTTCAATCTTTGGAATGAAGCGGTTGTGTATCACTGCAGATCGTCCCTGTTTCCATACGTGTTCCTGGGGATTGAGCTCGGGAGAACACGGTGGGAAGTGAACTGCTTCTATGTGATGGCTAGCCAGTGCCTTTTGAGCGACGCTCCCACGATGCCAGCCAGCCCCATCCCATATAAGAGCAGGATCTTCTCCTTGGGGTAACACTTGCGAATCTTAGCCAGCATTGCCGCTCTCTCATACATCGTCTGGCGCTCTGCAGGAAATGCGTGTTCTTTCCCCGTCTTCATGTTCAAAAAGCCATAGATGCTCCGGCTCTTTCTGGTTCCGTTGGTCTCGATCACAGCCGGAGTGGTTCCTTGGGGTATCCAGACCTTTTGTGCGGGAGTGGCTTGGGTGAGAACCATCTCATCTTCAGCCAGCACCACCGTATCTGGATCAGAAAATGCCTCAGAAAGGCGTGCATGCTGCTCCTTTTTCCAAGCTGCCACCACTTCTGCATCGGCTTTTTCATAGTGCTTGCCAGGCAGGCGGAAGCTGAAGGAGGCCTCCTGTGAAAAGCAGGTAATAACTTGTCCTGGAGGAGACGACTCCGTACCTCTCTTCGATTACCGAACCCAGGATCCGCGTGGACCAAAACGGTGATCTGGTGTAGTCCCAGTTTTTGGGGGTTGCCGTCCCTAACATGACGAGCACCTCGTCACGCTGGGAGTTGGTGAGAAGAACCTTTGAGTTGTTGTGGCGCTTGTCTTTGAATGCTTCAACGCCGATGTTTGAAAACTCTCGTCGTATCCGCTTTACGTGCTTGGTAGACAGACCAACGAGATGTAGCGAATTCTCAGCCTCCAAAGTGACAACTGCTAACGCCCGCTTTTATTCATCGATGTTCTCGGTCTCTCCCATGAACGCTTCAACGATGGCGAGTCCTTCTGGGTTCAGCATGTAGACAGAAGATTAACGCACCCCAGCAGAAATTAAAAGGACCCTTTGGAGCATTTCATAGTGTGATTTGAATAATTGCGGCAGTAACTACTCTGCCGCCACAGCAAATGCTAATGATGAAGCGAAGAAAGCAGCCAACTGGATGGCTCCGGCCAATACCGAAAATGGCGTCGCAGCTTTCATCCATCACCTTATCGACAAGTTCAATTCTTAATCGGCCTGCCGAACTCTATTCGATTGAGGCCGGCATTGACAGCCACCCCATGTGATGCCCATAAATCATGCCTGTGTCAGTTGGCGGCCCACTGAGCCTGTAGCGAGGGAACCTCTCGACCATTGCTTTAGCCACGATCGACATTTCCAATCGCGCCAAGTGCATCCCAAAACAGGTATGGATGCCATGGCCGAAACTTAAATGCTGGTTCGCCAAACGGTTCATATCAAAACGTTCCGGATCCGCAAATTCAGCGCTGTCGTGGTTGGCTGCAGCATATACGAGCGCAACAGGGACATTTGCAGGTATCTTGACTCCGTCAACCACAACCGGTTCCGTCGTGACCCTGCCCTCGAGATGAATCGGCGGATCACACCTCAACGTCTCTTCAATAATCTTGGGCAGTGATTTGCTGTCGGCCATATACGCATGCCTGACATCGTCGTTAGACAATCTGCGCAAAACAGAGGATATGCCGTTGATTGCAGTGTGATGACCCGCAAGAGCCAACGCGGCAAGGATGCTCACCAGATCGTCTTCGCTGAACTTGGCGCCTTCAAACTCGTCAAGACAAAGATGGGTCAGGAAATCTTCCTTTGGGTGCGCCTGGCGATCCCGAATCTCGCCTCGCAGAAAATCATGAAACTTCTTCCATGCAGCTGGCTTAGTTTCCAGATCAGCATTGACCACCGCCAGCACTAGCTCCCGGTTTTGCACTTTGGCTCTGTCATCGAATCCGACGATCTTAGACAGAACCTCTTGAGGAACCGGCTCCGCCAAGTCTTCTACTATGTCGAAGTCACCCATTTCAGATATTTGATCCATTAACTCATTGACGCATGACTGGATCCCCGCGGTGAGCTCTTCCATTTTGCGCGGTAGAAACGGCTCCTGCATCGCCTTTCGAAACCGCGTGTGTTCCGGAGGATCGTATTCTATGGGAGCCTTCGCCGGCGCGGATGAGCCGTTTCGGCGCTCTCCGATAGCCGTGCCGCCGGCAGAGGAAAATGTCCGGTGATCACGGGCTGCGGCTTTGACGTCATGATACCTGACTATCGACCAAAAACCACCGTGGGCATCGCTGTAATGCGCAGCACCTTTTTTTCGCATTACCTCGTAGATACCCCAAATATTGCCGTAGGTAATTCGCCGCTCCCAGGGATCGAAGTGATCCAATCCCCACTCCGGGCTCAGATCGGTCTCAGTCATCATTTCGGCCCTCCACACAGAACTCTATAAACTCTTCGATTCGACAAATTTATCTCCTAAATTGTGATAATTCCACACATTGCCTCATTCAAATGAGCCCGCAATCGCAGCGTGATAACAATGACTGCTAAGTTCCGCTAAACCTTCACAAACTCTCCGCTCTGGTCCAAGGCAAAGACTTCCATGGATGTCGCGGTGAACCTGTAATAGCCAATTTGACCGAATTCCCGTGCAAGCTGGTCTACATCTTGTTTGGATACCCCGTAGACCGCGTAACCAAATTCTTTGTGGCTGCCCGACATGGAGCGGCCCACACTCACGAACATGCTGGCCGATGCCAGCGTAGAGGTGCGCGCGAATAAACGCTTGTCACGTTCTTTATTCTCCTCATCGGAGATCGCCTCGCTCCCGGGATTGTAGGCAGTAATCATGTAAAGGTCCTGCCCTTGCACCTCTTTAGGCACGGATTCAGGAAAGTAACGCGCGCCATCCCAAAGAGTTATCCAGCGGCAAATATGTTGAATTTCAAGAACCGAACGCTTCCAAGTTTCCAAAAGATCAGCATCGAATTGCATTTTCCCAGCTCTCCAAAGACTCAAGTATCTTGCCAGCGCAACGATGGACGCTGCGCGCTACCCGGTTCACCAGGTCGACGTCTCCCTCGGACCACCGGGCCACATAGGGAAAAGAATAGGAAGAACTGTCGATCCCCAGTGCGCGGCACACCACATAGGCACAACTCTCAGCTTCAAGTTCAGCCTGCGCCCTCGAGATGATACCTTCGTTATGGAGGATGACGTGGGCAGTCTCGTGCACCAATGTCTTTAGGCGTTGAGACGAAGACACGTCAGACCGGACCTTGACC
>JAJYFX010000142.1 GCA_021785315.1 Actinomycetes bacterium
TGGGAGCCGGGTGGAACACTGAGCTTCGGAGCTGCGGCAGGACCATGGAGTAACGGATATTCGAACGCCGATATGATCGTCGCCCAGACAACTCCAACTCACGGATATACGTACACCTGGGCTCAATATCTCCAGAATCCAACAAATCCGTCCGGCATGTGCTCCCCCACGGTTGGCACAGCAGTAGGCGCCGCATCTGATCCCTCTGGCGGCAGATGGGTCGTAGGATCAGGCGGCACAATTGCCACACAGGGCAATGCCCCTTGCTATGGCTCTTTGGCTGGCCAGACCCTCAATGCCCCTATCGTTGGCATTGCAACCACTCCCGATGGCAAGGGCTATTGGCTGGTTGCATCGGACGGCGGGATCTTCACGTTCGGTGACGCGACGTTCTATGGGTCGATGGGTGGTAAGCCGCCCAACAAGCCCATCGTTGGAATGGCTGCCACTCCCGATGGCAAGGGCTATTGGCTGGTTGCATCGGACGGCGGGATCTTCACGTTCGGTGACGCGACGTTCTATGGGTCGATGGGTGGAAAATATCTGGCACAGGCGATTGCCGGCATGGACGCATTGGCTAATGGCCAGGGTTATAGGTTCGTAGCGGCTGATGGTGGAGTGTTCGACTTCGGTTCTGCGACGTTCTTTGGTTCGATGGGCGGGCAATCTTTGAGTTCACCCATCGTTGTGATGGCGAGCGACGGGAACGGCTATTGGTTGGTTGGGGGAAGTGGGAGTGTGTTTGGGTACTAGCAGCCAGTCATGGCCTGCATTGCTCGGCAGAGTTCATTCCTACGAGTACCCAAATTCCCGATTTTCATGGTCAGGGCAGAACGGAGTACCCGCTGGAGATTGTCAAATGAGGCCACGCATTCCACTTCGAGGTTTTCGTCAGCCCCAAGGAGTATCTCGCTGGGTATGTCTCGGATCGTTCGAGTGACCGGAGCGACAACAATTCCGGTAAGCACGGGAATGGCTTCGGAACGGGTGACTACCAGAACCGGCCTGCGCTTATTCTCTGTTTCCGCCCACCAGATCTCGCCCTGCCGAGGAACGGCTACCAAGGTTCCTCTTCAATCAGTGCTCGGGTGGCTTCTTCGATACCTGCGAGCTCTTCCTCGGTTTGAGGATGACGGCGATAACTCTCCACGATCGCAAAACCGATACGTTCCCGGCGGTGACGCTCCACGAGCCACTCCAGCCCAATTCTCACTGCGTCAGAGCGGCTTTGGACTACGCCATCGGCTACGAGCTCATCCACCTCTTCTGCTAGGTCTTGGCCTACACGTGTAACAATCTGTGTCATACATTTAGTATAGCAGTATGCAATGCCTTAATGACTCTTCTCAGTCCCCAGATTTGCTCCTCTCTGAGCGTTCCCCAGGTCCGTCGATTTTCAAGAAGCTCATTTTTTAAAATGGTATCGTAAGACACGGTTCACGCAATTCGATGGAATGGAGTCCTTGAAGTGCCCACACGTAAATCCAAGGGGGCGGGCGCTATGCCAACTGAAGAGGTCGCATCTTTGAATGCCAAGCTCGGCGACTGGGGAATCTATAGAGATCGTACTGACAAGTGGTGGCTAGCCTAATAGGGGATAAATCAGAAACAAAGTCACTATTGGAATGTCGTCCACCAGTGGCCGTTGCTTGATCCGAGAATACACCTAACAGGACTTGGCGATCGCTCGAAAAACAGTATCCCTGACGGACTTTCACTCGATCCCGAAGTTGCAAAAGCCTTGGTCGATGCGGCAGTGACACTCGCAACTCACCAGCAGTAGCCTCCCGGGATAGCTCCATCAGTCCGGATATAAGAATCTAACCCCCAAGTAACAAAATCACATCCAACTTTCTCCAGTGCTACGATTTTCTCCATGGACACCGGGGAATGGCTTGATCAGTGGCTTGAGTCCAAAACTGTTACGCCGCGAACGTTGGAAAAGTATTCTTCTGCGATTACCCAGCTCAAAGAGACTATTGCCTTCAAGGACATTCGCAACCTCTCTCCGGAACTGGTCGAAAAGGCCACTGGCGGGAATCCTGGGTTACATTCCGTATTGTCAATGGCGCTCGGCCAAGCTGTCACAGATGGTCTGATCAGCAAGAACATTGCAGCTATCAAAAGAGAGCAACGGAAACCGCAGGAAGGATCCTTGTTTTATCGCGAGAATCGCAAAGCGTGGGTAGCTCTCGTCACTGTCACCGATGAAAATGGTAAACGCATCCAAAGAACCCGGCAGATCAAGGTCGACAGAAAGACAAAAAATCCTCCGGATGCCGCGATCAAAGCGCTTGAAGAACTCAAGGCAATGAAATCAGATGGGGGGATGTCCAAAGGAGTCCTCACCATAGCCGAAATGATGGAAGAGTGGCTGGCAAGTATCCGTATAAAGAGAGATCCTCGAGGAAAAGGTATCGCAGTTAGAACTTTCGAGCAATACGAAAGCATTTCCAGAATCCACATTGTCCCGGCACTTGGCAAGATCAATGTTAGAGACCTCAAGCGCCGCAATGTTGATCGCTGGCTGGGAAATCTCGAGGGATCAATATATGTCCGTGAAAATGGAACTTCCGTCGCCTTTTCGGCCAATACGCTTCGACTATGCCGAGTAGTGCTTGCAATGGCTCTCCAGTGGGCAATTTCGGAGGGCATTGTACCAAGTAATGTCGCAAGGGAATCAAAACCTCCCGGCGGGAAACCTCGACCAGAAAAACATGCACTTAGCGAAGAGCAGACACGTCAACTTTTTAGATCGACCAGAGAGTCTGATTTGGGGCCTCTTTGGGCTCTGATGGTTACGACAGGACTCAGACGAGGTGAGGCTCTAGGACTTAGGTGGAAAGATTACGACGGGGAGTCCATAACCCTAACGAACCAGATCAAAATTGAGGCCGGACAGACCGTAAGGGGCGATTTAAAGACCGACAAATCAAAAAGACGAATACGACTACCGCAATTCCTAATCCGTGACCTAGACGCGCACAAAAAGCGACAAATTGATCAAACTTCCCAAGTCTCCAAAACCACGCCCGAACTGATGTTTCCTGACTCCTATGGCGGATATATCCGTCCAGATGATCTTCGGTAACGATTTATCACTGCATGCAAGAAAGCAGGCATCGACTCTCATGAAGATGGTCGAACCTGGGGCATTCATGAACTCCGCCACACGGCGGCCAGTCAGCTGCTCAATGACCGCGTTCCTATGCAGGTTGTTTCCAGGACCCTTGGTCATAGTTCAATTTACGTGACATTGGATGTTTATTCTCATCTAACTGACCGAGATAGCGAACTCATAGCTACCTCGATGAACAATTGCCATGACGACGAAATAACCACAAATTAGGTTTCAATATTTCTACAACTACTGACCAAGTACTGATCAAGCGCGTAAAGTTCTCCGCATTGCATACCAGTACACTGCTCTGACCTGCTGTTATATAGCTGGCGGGGGAGGGCTCGAACCTCCAACCTCCTGATCCAAAGTCAGGCGTTCTGCCGGTTGAACTACCCGCCAATCGACAAAAAGATCCTAGACTGCAAAAGCCAAGAATTGCGTCGAATGCAGCTCCTTGAGTTCTCGATTTACCAATTGGACAGATTATCGCGCCTCCAAAATACCTGATTGGCGAAAAAATCGGCTATTGTTTTGTTCCTTATGGGATCACTTATAAAAAAGCGCCGAAAGCGCATGCGCAAGAAGAAGCATAAGAAGATGTTGAAGGCAACTCGCTGGCAACGGCGCGCTGCGGGTAAGTAAGCTTTGGGGTTCTGAGCTATTCAGATCTCCGAAGCGAAGCCCCCATTTGACCTCTACAGGCACGCTCAGGAGAACGCTGGAAGCGTAGACGCCTCGATGAAGCGATAGTTCGTCTTATCAATGACTGCGTCCAGATAGCGGAACCCTTCCCCAAGGATCGGCCTGGAATCAAGTTCCAGATTTGCAAATGTTCCCTGAACAAAATAGGTAGAGCCGCTGCCTGCAAGAATTGGCTCTGCTCCCGAGACTTTACGAAGCACGTCTTTGGATATAGCCAATCTTGGCTCGCATGCCTGCGCAGCAGACTCAAGGTGATTTGTCGCCTCTTCTAAGTCACAGTCAAGTGCGTCAAATTTCATATACACTTCTCGAGTCGACACTCCAAACGGTGACAGCAGCAAGACGAAGCTTTCAGGCCTATGGGGCAACGGCTGCAAAACTTCTCCGACGCCGCGTGCGATTGCCCTGCCCCCTCTAATGCAAAAGGGAACGTCAGCACCAAGGGACAGCGCCCTGTCCATCGATCCCCAGCCATTGAAATAACGGAGGACAGTAGCAGCGTTCGATGAGCCGCCTCCTAGCCCCGCGCCGGGAGGGATCCGCTTATGTACGCGAACCAACGCCTTGCGGCCAGCTAGGGTTAGCGCCTTCGAAATCAGATTCGATCCGTCTATTGGAACATCCTTCAAGCCACCCTCAAGCCTCGCAAGGCTGCCAATCTCATCCACAATCTCGATACCGTCGCCATCGCCCAGCTCGATCGTGTCACCAAAAGATAGAGCAACCATTTCCGATTCAAGTTCGTGCATGCCGTCAGAACGAACTCCCGTAACCCTGAGATACTTTGTCAGCTTTGCTGGCGAAAACAGTGACTCCAAAGCCTTCAACCCCTCGCCTTGGTTACAACGCCAGCAAGCAGTCTCCAGTCGCTGAGAGCCAGGGTCTCCGGCCTCCTAGACGGATCAATTCCAGCGGATTCAATGTCTCGAACGGACATTACCGACGAAAGGGTGCGCCTAATCATTTGGCGCCTGTTTGCGAACGCCAGGCGCGAAAGGGTGAACACGGCATCGTAGGCTTCTAGATCGAGTTCCAGGTCGGATTGTGAACGCCTCCGGATCTGCACCAAGACCGAATCCACATTCGGCTTGGGAATGAAGACTTCCCTCGATACCTCGGACACTACTTTTGCCGTGGCAAAATAACCAAGCTTGAGCGCCACCTGAGAATAGTTGGTGCCGGGGGTCGCACACATGCGTTCTCCCACCTCGCGCTGCACCATGATCAGCATCTCGGTAACCATCTGATACTTTTCGAGGATCGTAAGCACTAACTGCGTTGAAATGTTATAGGGAAGGTTTGCCACGAGTTTCCAAGACTGGCTGCTTGCCAACAACGTGTGAAAATCCGTCGTCAAAGCGTCGCCGCATATAACCTGAACATTCGATAGCTTTCTTGCTTCTAGGACTTCAATAAGGGCTGCAACCAGATAGCGGTCGAATTCGATCGCAACCAACGAGTGAGCCATGCCCGCCAATACCACGGTTAATGACCCAATTCCAGGTCCTATCTCTACCACGTAGTCGAGATCTGATATCTCAGCCAGTCTCGCGATCTTAGCGGCGACGTTTGGATCGGACAAAAAATTCTGGCCCAGTGCACGGCTTGGCGCTAACTCAAATCTGTCCAGGAGTCTTATGATCTCACTTCGACCTAAACCCAACTTCAAGCCTTTACGTACTCACGCATAAAAATGAGGTTAGCAATAAAGAGCGAAAGGCTACCACTGCATCTTGATATTTATAACCCCTGATCCTAAGCCGGCTATCGCGGAAAAAGAAGTCTCTGAGAGGTCAAGTATCCTGCCGCCGACATACGGACCCCTGTCTTCAACTCGACAAGTCGTCGAGGCTCCGTTGGCAAGGTTCGTCACGCGCACCAGAGTTCCGAAGGGAAGCCATGTGTTTGCGCACGTACCGG
>JAJYFX010000143.1:0-4779 GCA_021785315.1 Actinomycetes bacterium
GAAGGTGTCGTTCAATATCTTAAAAGGCGCCATGCCGAAGCTGAAAGCGAATACCAGCGAGAAGCCGTCGAGGGCTATATGAGGCAGGCTCCGTGCCACAGCTGCGGAGGAGCCCGTCTGAAGCCAGAGTTTCTCGCCGTAACAGTTGGGGATTTAAATATTTTTCAGCTTTGTTCGCTGTCAATCAGGGGAGCCCGCGAAGCACTTGGCAAGCTGATCCTAAAGGAGAGAGACAAGCTCATTGCCGCTCCCGTGTTGCGCGAAATATTGGCAAGACTCGATTTCCTGCTGGATGTTGGACTCGATTACCTGACTCTAGCTCGTGCGGCAGGAACATTGTCGGGCGGCGAAGCTCAAAGAATACGTCTTGCTTCGCAAATTGGCTCGGGTCTCACCGGTGTCTTGTACGTTTTGGACGAGCCGTCAATCGGGCTTCACCAGCGCGACAACCATAGGCTCATCGAGACCTTGATCAAGCTCAAACAACTCGACAACACCGTGATTGTGGTAGAGCACGACGAGGAGACCATACGTGCCGCTGACCACATCATTGACATTGGTCCCGGAGCTGGAGAACATGGCGGCGAGGTAGTGGCAACTGGAAATGTTGTTGACTTGGTAAATGAGCCGAGGTCGATTAGCGGCGCATATCTTGGCGGAAGGAAGTTCATACCTGTTCCCAAGAAAAGGCGGGACCTTTATTCAGGTTCGTTGATGGTGAAGAACGCTCGCCAGAACAATCTGAAGGGTATAGACGTGGAAATACCTCTCGGAGCGTTCGTCGTCGTAACGGGGGTTTCCGGGTCTGGAAAGTCATCACTGATAAATGAGATTGTCTTGAAATCCTTGATGAGGTCGGTCTACGGTTCGAAGACCGTTCCTGGGTTGCATGATTCAATAATTGGGGCAGAGAAGATCGACAAGGTTGTAGCTATAGATCAGTCTCCAATTGGACGTACGCCGCGCTCTAATGCTGCCACCTATACGGGAGTTTTCGATCACATTCGCCGTCTTTTTTCCCAAACCTCCGAGGCGAGGGTTAGGGGGTACCAGCCGGGCAGATTCTCATTTAATGTCAAAGGCGGCAGATGCGAAGGTTGTTCCGGTGACGGTACCCTCAAGATTGAGATGAATTTTCTACCGGACGTGTATGTTCCGTGCGAGGTGTGCAAAGGGGCAAGGTATAACAGAGACACCCTAGAGGTCGCATTCAAGGGGAAGAACATTTCGGACGTGCTCAACATGCCTACGGAGGAGGCGTTGGAGTTTTTTGCAAATCAGACCTCGATCGTGCGGTATTTATCGACTCTCGTCGAGGTGGGGCTGGGCTATGTTCGGTTGGGCCAGCCGGCTCCGACTCTTTCTGGAGGCGAGGCTCAGAGGGTGAAGCTTGCATCGGAACTCGCCAAGCGACCAACCGGCCATACTATGTATATCCTGGATGAGCCCACTACAGGACTTCATTTCGAGGATATTCGAAAGCTTCTCCTGGTATTGGGGAAGCTCGTTGACGCTGGAAATACGGTGTTGGTAATCGAACATAATCTTGATGTCATAAAGACCGCAGACTATCTGATCGACCTTGGGCCTGAAGGTGGTGACAAAGGCGGGCTAGTCATAGCCACTGGCACTCCCGAAGAGGTCGCCAACATTCCTGCGAGCTACACAGGGGCATTTCTCAAGACCGTAATTGGCCATCAGAGCCTCTTGGCCAAGCCAAAAAAGAGAAGTTGAGTGATTAGGCGTATCCTTCCCTCGCAAATCCCGAATGAGCCTGGATCATACCAGTTCAAGGACTGTGACGGGAGGGTCATTTACGTCGGGAAAGCCACGTCGCTGCGAAACCGGCTCAGCAGCTATTTCCAACCCCTGCACAACCTTCATCCGCGCACTGCAGCCATGGTTACGGATGCGGAAACGGTGGAGTGGATTGTTGTCAACAATGAGGTTGAGGCTTTGATTCTGGAATTCAACCTGATCCAAAGGTTTCGTCCCAGGTATAACATCCGTTTGCGCGACGACAAGAGCTATCCCTTTTTAGCTATCACTACAGACCACAAATGGCCCCGGGCTGGAATAATCCGGGGCCAGCGCAAACGCGGAGCCCGATATTACGGTCCGTATCCCCACCAAGCAGCAATCAGGGAGATCTTAGACCTCATTCTGAGAACGTTTCCGATTCGAACTTGCTCGGACAGCCAGTTTGTCAGGCATGAGAGAACTGGAAGGCCGTGCTTGCTCTACCATATTGAAAGGTGCAGCGGACCCTGTATCGGCGCCGTTTCATCGGAGCGCTATGAAACACTTGTTAATGACATGGGACGCTTTTTAAAGGGAGATACCAAAGAGTTTGTTTTACGTATGCGCAGTGATATGGCCGAAGCCGCCGGGCAGCTGAATTTCGAGCAGGCCGCACAGATACGGGACCGTCTGGAGCTAATTGTCAAGGCAATCGACAAGCAGCAGATGGTAGGTGGCGAAGAGTTCAACGCTGATGTCTTCGGGATATTTCAGGATGAGATCGAGGCCGCAGTACAACTTTTTTTTGTACGCAAGGGCAGAGTGGTAGGCCGCAAGGGCTTTCTCATTGACAAGGTCGAGGAGTTGAATACCGAGTCACTGATAAGCCAAGTCCTTGAGCAATATTATTGCGAGACCCCTCTGGACATTCCCTTTGAGGTGATTGTTCCTGTCATGCCGTCGGATGCTCAGGTGTTGGAGCGGTGGATCAGGGGTCTTAGAAAAGCTCCCGTACACATCAAAGTTGCGTCGCGCGGCGAGAAGCGGGCCCTAGCAGAGACCGTGGCAAATAACGCTGCCATGGAGTTCAAGAGAAACAGGATGTCCAGGGCTACCGATCACAACGCCCGGGCCAAGGCGCTTCGCTCTCTAGCCGAGGAACTGGGCTTGTCGGTTTCCCTACTTCGCATCGAATGCTATGACATGAGTCATCTTCAAGGTAGCAATTATGTAGGTTCTATGGTGGTAATGGAAGATGGATTGATGAAGAGGTCTGATTACCGCCGATTTCGCGTGAATGTGGGCCGCAATGACGATTACGCGGCGATGTACGAAGTGCTGAGCAGGCGGATTGCCCACCTTTCAAAAGCTGGGGACAAGATGGACGAGGTTGGTCTGGCAAAGAAGTTCTCCTATCCGCCATCACTGATCGTGGTTGACGGCGGTAAGGGTCAACTCAGCACGGCGGAACGAGCTATGGCAGACTCCGGATACGGCGGCCGGATTGCTCTAATTTCGCTCGCCAAGCACTTTGAGGAGGTCTATGTGCCGGGAGAATCAGATCCCATTAGGATCCCCAGAGGATCCGAGGCGCTATACCTGCTGCAACAGCTCCGCGACGAGGCGCACCGATTCGCTATTTCCTATCACCGCGAGCTCAGAGGAAAGAGAATGACGTCATCGGTGCTGGAAACGGTAGAGGGCATGGGCCCGGCAAGGACCAAGAGACTGTTAAAGCATTATGGAAGCATAAAGAGGCTCAAAGAAGCGTCTTTGGCGGAAATTGAAGATATAGGTTGGCTTCCAAATTCCGTTGGTCGCAGAGTGTTCGAGTCGCTTCACGAGCGAGCCTCCCGTACGAGTAGCTGAAGGACCATTAATGCATGGTGCAGGTCGCACGCCGCTCCACTTTACATATTGCAGGATCCCGGAGGGATTCCGCGCGCAGAACCAAAATTTATTGACGGAGCGTAATCCTGCGGACGGCATGGCGATTTGGCGGCAGCTTCACAAATGGGATTGCTATTTAAAGAGATTCAGTTGGGCAAGCCCTAGCGTGGGAGCGTTTAGCCTCCTTAGTGATGAATACTGATTCCAATTCGCCGCTAGACGATGAGTTCGATGAAATTGCGGCAGAGCTTTGGGAAAACAACGCCAAATGGTGGCAGGCTGGGTTTACCAGCGGTGCTGATCCTGAATATGAAGAGCAGATAATCCCTCTGTTTGTGGAAAACCTCATGGGTGCGCATTCGGTGCTCGACATTGGCACAGGTGAAGGTCAACTCTTGCGAATTGCTTCGGGTGTGCCTGGCATCGATCGGTTAGTGGGGATTGATCCTACGTGGGAGCAGATATCTGAAGCTAAAGCGAGAGCGCCCCATCTTGGTTTTGTAAAGGCTTCAGCGTCGCCTTTGCCTTTTGCAGATGAATCCTTTGATACCGTCGTGGCCTGCCTCGTCTTCGAGCATATAGCCGATCTAGATGCCGCTATTGTCGAAGTCGCTCGAGTGCTCAAGCCCCGTGGGCGCTTCCTGTTCTTTCTCAACCATCCTCTTCTCCAAACACCTGGATCGGGTTGGATCGACGATCAGATTATTGGAGAGCAGTACTGGCGCATAGGCAAGTATCTCGAAGAGGAGCGCACGGTCGAAGAGGTCGAGAAAAACGTGTTTATTCCATTTATACACAGGCCTCTTCATAAATATCTGAACACCCTTGCGGACAATTCGCTTTATCTGACCCACATGGAAGAGCCTTCACCTCCGAAAGGATTTTTGGACAAAGCGCCCGAGTATTATGATGCGGCTTCAGTGCCCCGGCTCTTATTTCTTCGGCTTACTAAGGTCTAGATAGTTTTTAGATCCGGATTAGATTTTTAATGAATGCTGTAATTATCTAAGGGGTGATGCGGTGAGCGAATTTGTCATCGTGGCTGGCATGAGCGGCGCCGGCAGATCCAATGCAGCTGCAGTATTCGAGGATTTGAACTGGTTCGTAATCGACAATATGCCTCCGGCCCTCATATCGAAAGTTTCAGAG
>JAJYFX010000143.1:4789-5706 GCA_021785315.1 Actinomycetes bacterium
CCGCCCAGGCTCGGAAACCGAACGGGTTGTTTTGGTGATTGGCAGAAGCGGGTCTGATTATGTTTCAGAACTTCAGCCGGAATTGGAGATCTTGAGATCTTCTGGCGCCCGGATCAGAGTGTTGTTTTTGGATTCCTCGGATGAAGTGCTAATTCAGCGCTACGAGGGGACAAGGCGGCGCCATCCGCTGGGCGGTGTAGGACTTTCAGAGGATATCCGGCGTGAAAGAGAGCTTTTGGCGTCGCTTAAAGACCAGGCAGATGTTGTGATCGACACCTCTGACCTGAACGTCCATGAACTGCGAGATAAAATTGTCGGACTCTTTGAGTCGAAAGACTTCGATCCCGCAATGCGGATTTCTGTCATGTCGTTTGGCTATAAATACGGCATCCCTAGAGACGTCGATTTGATTTTTGACGTAAGGTTTTTGCCAAACCCTCATTGGATTCCTGAACTTAGGCCGCATACCGGATTGGACAAGGCAGTCAGGGATTATGTCTTGGCCCAAGGTGATTCGATTGAATTTCTTGCTAAACTCGACGATTTGTTCGAGTTTTTACTTCCTGCTTTCGAACGCGAGGGAAAGTCATATCTCAACGTGGCGATAGGTTGCACCGGCGGAAAACATCGCTCGGTTGTCATGGCAGAGGAGCTTCTGACAATTTTCAGAAAACGCGGATTTGGGCCACGAGTAAGCCATAGGGACATTTCGAGGTAGGGATGCGTTTTCCTTTGAAAAGAGAACCGGTGGTGGCTGTTGGAGGAGGCCACGGTCTGGCCTCGTCGCTTCGGGCTCTTGTGCTTGCTGGTGAATCTCCAGTTGGAATCGTGTCGGTAGCCGATGACGGAGGCTCCAGTGGACGTCTTAGGGAAGACCTTGGACTTCAACCGCCGGGGGATATTCGTAATTGTCTAGT
>JAJYFX010000144.1 GCA_021785315.1 Actinomycetes bacterium
ATCGAGTCTCTTCCCGCCGAGGTGGTGATGATCGATTCCAAGTCGAATATCGTTGCCGTCAACCGGTCTGCGAGCCGTTCGGGATGGCACGTAGACGAAAACATACCACGCTCCTACGTCGAGATCGCCACGCACATTCTTGGAGCTAAAGGGGCGGAAAGAATAGCGAGCGGGATTCGCGATGTTCTGTCGAGGAAAATCGACCGCTTTAGCGTCGATGTAAATGCGGCCAAGGAAGACAGGGCAAGGTGGCTGCATGTCGACGTTGTTCTCAATGTTCTGGCGAACGAGGAAACCGGAGTGGTAATCTCCCACACCGATGTTACCGAGAGGGTTTTAGGAGCCCAGAGGCTGTCCTGGGTAGCGGATCACGATGCCCTCACTGGCCTGCCAAATCGGCACCTTTTGATCAGTGAGCTCAGAGAGGCCATTTCGAACTGCGGGCCTGAGAGTCCTTTGGGGCTGATCTTTTTGGATCTTGACGGCTTTAGAAGAGTAAACGATACCCTTGGCCATGAGGCCGGAGACGAGCTCCTGACTGAAGTCGCGATGCGGCTTTCATTCTCATCTCACAGGAATGAGCTGGTTGCGAGGCTTGGCGGGGACGAATTTGTCGTCCTTGTCCCCGATGCTTCGATAAGTCTGATAAATGGTATTGCGGCAAATATCATTGACGCGATTTCGGAGCCGTATACCTCGATATCATCGCAAATCTCGCTGGCAATCGCTCAAGGCGTTGCCATCACAAGCGATAAGTCATTTCCGGCAGCTGACCTCTTGCGCCAGGCTGATACCGCGATGTATAGGGCAAAAGAACAGGGCCGCAACAAAGTAGTATTTTTTGACGAGGAAATGGCAACGCAGCTGGCGACCCGTCTAGAACTGGAGAGCGCGCTCAAGGTTGCGATCACCTCCGACCAGCTAACCCAGGTTTATCAACCAATCGTTGAAATAGAGACCGGCAAAGTGGTTGGGTTTGAAGCGCTACTGCGCTGGAACCACATGACGCGCGGACCGATTCGCCCCTATGAAGTGATTCAGCTTGCAGAAGAGGCAGGGATCATGCCTTCTTTGGGCAAATGGGTATTGCGCAGGGCGGCTCGGCAAGTTCGCGAGTGGCTGAACCAGGGAATCAGGATTCCAATTAGCGTTAACGTTTCGGTGAACCAGCTTGTGGGCAGCTTCCTGGATGAAGTTTCCTCCACGGTCGAGGAGTTCGCGATCGAGCCGGCGCTTCTTCATCTCGAGGTAACCGAGTCCGCTGTCATGGCTGATCCCAAACTGAGCACAAGTACGTTGCGGGAGCTCTCCGATATGGGATTTTCAATCATGATGGACGATTTTGGAACCGGTCAGTCGACGCTTGCAGCCCTGAAGGGTCTCCCTGTCGATGCTGTGAAA
Organism: Actinomycetes bacterium; assembly: GCA_021785315.1. Next base: position 1,402 of record JAJYFX010000144.1, read on the forward strand.
CTTGACCAGTCATTTGTTTCAGGACTTGATGCAAGTGAAGGACCTGATGCCCAGATCGTAGACGCAGTCGTGCGCTTGTCAACAGCGCTTGGGCTGAATGCAATCGCAGAAGGCGTAGAGACCGGATTCCAAGCGAGCAGTCTTAGCGCCTCCGGCTGTAGATATGCGCAAGGCTATCACTTCCTTTATCCGAGTTCCGCAGAGCAGGCGTTAGCTTACGCGCGCCAAAAAGGTGTAGCCTCCTGGAAACGGCCATTGAAGTCCTAGGCTTCTGTGCCGGTTTGCTTGGGTACCAGGTGAAGTTTCGAGGAATCCATGCCGTTATCATTGCTGGTGTGATGTGTGAAGTTAAACCCACTTTTTTTGCTGTGGCGGGGAATTCGGCCGACCTGCCTTTTTTAGCGATCACTTCTAGAAGCGGGCATCACCATGTTCGCGGAAGTGACATTGGCGGAGAGTCCATATGGCATCGTTAGCGATAGCGGCCTGCCAGATAAATCCCGTCGTTGGCGACGTAGAGACCAATGTAGACACCATGTACCGATTGACTGAAACGGCCAAAGCGGCCGGATCCTCACTGGTGGTCTTTCCCGAGCTGGCAGTGTCCGGTTATCCGCCAGAGGATCTGTTGGCAAAGCCGAGCTATATCCGCAAGTGTGAAATCGAACTTCAGCGATTTGCCGCACAGGTATATGGAATCACCGCTGTCGTCGGCACGGTCGAGTCGGATGGTGCCCTTTTCAACTCGGCTGCGGTAATCGACAATGGCCGGATCGTTAGATATGTGCGCAAGGAGATTCTTCCCAACTATCTCGTTTTTGATGAAAAGCGCTACTTCACTCCTGGAACCGGCCCTTCGATAATCTTCGAGAAGGATGGCGTCAAATTCGGGGTATCGATTTGTGAAGATGCCTGGTTTGCCGGAGGACCAATCGACAAGCTCGCTCACCAAGGCGCCCAGGTGCTAATTAATATCAATGCTTCGCCATATTCGATTGGCAAACGCCAAGATAGGGCGGCAATGCTCGAAGCCCGTGCCAAGTCCAACGGCGTCTCGATTCTCTACTTGAATCAGGTCGGCGGTCAGGATGAGCTGGTATTTGATGGCGCGTCCATGGTTTACTCTCCGAACGGCGATCTTGTGGCGTTGGCTGAGTCGTTTGTCGAGGAGATCCTCTATATGAAGTTGGAGAGCTCTGATTCTGGTTCGCGCGAAATGTACCCCAAGAGTTCATCCCAAGCGTCCAACGGCGAATTTGTGCGGCTGTCACCAGGCAATAGTGACGGATTTGTCGAAGCATTGGTGCGCGTTGATGGATTCGTGCCTTTTGGCACGCAATCCAGGCCGCCCGATCCTAGGGAATCTGCGAGATCTTTTGCCCCTAAATCCTGGGTCAAAAAGCCCTTCGCATCATTGAGCGAATCGATTCAAGACTCCATGGCGCTTGAGACGTATCAGGCTCTCCAGCTAGGTACCAGGGATTATGTTAGAAAGAACGGTTTTGGGGCGGTGGTTCTGGGTCTTTCCGGCGGTATTGACTCTGCCCTAGTTGCCACGATTGCCAGCGATGCTCTGGGCCCGGAAAAGGTCCACTGTATTGCGATGCCTTCGAGATATTCTTCGGAAGGGTCGGTCGTCGATGCCAAGCAAATAGCGGCTAATCTCGGGGCGGAGCTACTGGTACTTGGAATCGAGAAGGTTCACCAGGCCTACCTTGACACTTCCGCAGAAGTTCTCGGACAGAAATTCTCGGGCGTCACTGAAGAGAACATGCAGTCTAGAATCAGGGGAGTCTTTCTGATGGCGCTGTCGAATCAGAGAGGTTGGCTGGTACTGACAACCGGCAATAAATCGGAGTTGGCGACCGGTTACTCCACGCTCTATGGTGACACTGCAGGAGGCTTTGGCGTTATCAAGGACCTAAGCAAAACTATGGTATATCGCATGGCGAGATTAAGGAACGGACTTGAGGGAAGGGAAGTTATCCCCGAGGCTATCCTAACAAAAGCGCCGTCGGCGGAGCTGCGTCCAGATCAACGAGATGACCAGAGCCTGCCTCCGTACGAAGTCCTGGACCCCATTGTCGAGGCTTTAGTGGAGCTTGACTTTGACTTCCTTGATCTGGTTGATGCTGGATTTGACTATGAAACCGTTGTGAGAGTCGCACGCCTGATCGATCTTAATGAATATAAAAGAAGACAGAACCCTCCTGGCGTGCGGGTTACTCAAAGAGCTTTCGGCAAGGACAGGCGTGTTCCTATTACGAATGGCTACAAGCCCTGGGAAACGGTGAAATAGTGCAAATATCCACGGAAGGGATCGAGAAAGTATTCGGAACCTCATCGGCATCGGAATTGGGTTTGGGAATCGTTGAAACCGGTGCTGTCGCCGGAGGGATATGCACGTTGTTTCTGATTGGGTTTGAATTGCTTGGTAGGGCATCTGCTGAAATCGAATCCGACAGTTTGGTTGTTGCATTTGCGGCACAATCCCGCTTGATGGGCGAAATGGGCGAGGAATTGGCCAAGTATATTCCGGCGATACCTGCCGTCGACAAGCGGGTGGTTCTAAGCTTTTCAGGACGCTTGGAAGGTTTTTCAGCTGAAGGTCTTTATCGTGAGGTTGGTCCCATGGGATCAATCGACTTCGTGCAGTCGCATCTCACAAAGTTTCTCTCCGCGGTGATTTCGCATTATTTGTCGCGTTGCAGCGATATTTGTGACAAATCTTTTTCAAGGGCGCTTCGGAGGGCACTATTGGAGCTCGAGGAGTTCCCCCAGGTTTTAAGCATGGACGATTTCAAATGGGATGCGAACTATTCAGAATCGCCAGCGAATTTGAGAATGTTGAGAGAATTATTTGATTTGCAGCGGCCGAAGTAGCCGGATTTTTTGCAGGACTTTATAGCTTTATTTAGGTGGTATGTAATTTAAATTGAGCAGCTACTGTTAGTGCAAAGAAGTCATCAGCATCACAAATGTTGAGTGTGGGCTGTCATTTTCAGAGTGGTGAGCGGTAGCAGAAAAGGATGGGAAAGGCTGCCTTTTCTCATCTGATTACGAGAGGCATAATATGGCCAAAGAACGCTTGGAGCGGGATGAAGAGGATTTAGTTCGTCTTTATCTCACCGATATCGGTCAATATCCGTTGCTCAATAAAGACGATGAGGTTCGTCTTGCCCAGGATATAGAGCTTGGGTACAAAGCTTTCAGGGAACTCAACTCCAAGAACAAGGAAGTTTCGCCGACACGAAGACGCGAATTGAAGCGTACGGTTCGAACGGGTGAGGCAGCACAGATGACGTTTGTGCAATCAAATCTTCGCTTAGTCGTATCCATCGCCAAGAAGTACCAAGCTTCGGGCTTGCCCCTTCTGGATCTGATCCAGGAAGGAAATCTTGGCCTGATGCACGCCGTTGAGAAGTTCGATTGGCGTAAGGGTTTCAAGTTTTCCACCTATGCCACATGGTGGATTCGCCAGGCCATCACCAGGGGCATTGCCAATACCGGTCGAACCATCAGGCTGCCAGTGCATGCTGGGGACACTTTGGCCAGGGTTCAGAAAGCTCAAGCACGGCTCGAACTGAAATTGGGCAGGCCTGCGACTCTTGACGAGCTCGGCTATGAGGTGGAAATGCCCGAAGACAAGCTTATAGAAGCTCTTCGCTTCAGGTCCGAGCCATTGTCACTTTCTGAGCCGCTTCGCGAGGATGGCGACGCCGAGCTGGGCGATGTTGTTGAGGACCGCTCTGCGGAGTCGCCATTCGAGGTTGCTGCCACCTCGCTGCTTCCAGTTGAGATCGCGCGTCTTTTGGCACCGCTTGATGAAAGGGAGCGAGAGATTTTGCGTTTGCGATTCGGGTTAGACCGTGGAGAGCCCAGAACGCTCGAAGAAGTGGGTGAACATTTCAATTTGACTCGAGAGCGCATCCGCCAGATCGAGGCTAGAGCCATGTCAAAGCTGCGTCACCCGTCATCCGACACCGGCGCCAGGGACCTGCTTACCGTCTAGTTTCCGGCATGGTTCCAGGATAAGGAAAACTTAGGAAGAAACCTTTATTTGGTCTTCGACCTCTCTTATGGAACTCATTGCGGTTGACCACGAAACCTTCCATTTTTGGGCCAGCTGGGCAACCGAAACGTGTTCGATAAGCGCTTGTCGCGCGAGATCTAGCTTGGCGCGGTTGGAAAGGGAGTGTCGTGAGCTTACAAATTGTGCGCTTTCAGTCCAGGTAACCTGAGGGCAGTCCGGATTTGTGCAACTCCAGACCCTCTTTTTCCATAGAAGCACCAAAGGTCTG
>JAJYFX010000145.1 GCA_021785315.1 Actinomycetes bacterium
ACGCTCGAGGCAACGCCACAGCCTATTCCGCAGCGAAGGCAGCTGTACTGCATGTGACAAAATCGATTGCGTTGCAACTGGGACAGTTCAATATACGCGTAAATTCCGTAAGTCCGAACAAGGTTGGTTCTCCGGTTGGCATGGATGAGGAGCCGCCAGGGAGGCCGCGGAAGAATGTATTGGGCCGAGGAGCGGTACCTGAAGACATCGCCAACGCTGTGGTGTTCCTGCTGAGTGACAAGTCCTCGTTTGTAACTGGAATCGACTTGCTGGTCGATGGTGGCGCTACTGTAGCCATGTCAATGGATTAGGTCTGAAGTTACCAACGGTTGCACGGCCCAGTTTGAGAGGTTGCAGCGCTTTCCGCATGTTTTCTTACAGGAATTTTGAAGTTTGCCAAGATGGGGCTTGAGCAGCCCATTGCCGCGCCTGTAGCGGATCTGGGCTCCTGCTTCTCTCTTGAGATATGACCGGATCGTCTTGCGGTCTTTTTCTAGATGACGGGCAATTGCCGATATCGACTATCCCCGTTTCTTCAGCGCAGTGATTTGCACCTGCTCCTCCAACGTGATCATGAGCCATTGTTGGCCAGATATTCAATTCCTATGCCCACCTAAAGTGAACTCTTGCAATTGCAAGCATGTGGGGAATTTGGATGAGCAGAACTGGGGAAGGTTGCGCGAGCGTCAACACAAAGCACAATCTGTGCCTCGATCCTTCAAGATCTCTGACGGTGGTCTTTGGAATACCATCTCTTGCTAAGGCCGCTCCAGCGGTCACGATCCTTAAGGTCTTTCCTTGAGATTTCTAAGTACAAAGTTGTCGCGTAATACAGCTAGAAACTCGCCGCGCCTGGGGATCTCCGAGCGAGCGAACTAGCTATGGATGATGAGGTCTGCTTTCGCTTTTTGAACACCACGTCTAGAAACCGATATATCTGGTCCAGGCTGTAACCAGAACCGAGGGTCTCCTCCGTCCCGTAAGCGTCCCTTTTTGATCCCCGATGTTCGGTCCTCGAAATGGTCAAAAGCCTAAGTAGCGGGAATGTATTTGAACCTAAAAATTCACGAAATCACGTGAGTGCCCCCGAACCCCCCAAGTCATGCTCATTTTCCATAGAATGGCGCTACGCCAGGTCCAACTAAACAACCACTAAATCATGTCCAACTATCACTTCCCCGCTGAACTCCATTTTCGCTCCATCTCTCCATTGGTCGTCAGACACAACCGACGAACCTGGAACAAAATGGGAAAGCACTAGCGTTTTAACTTCAGCTTCTTCGGCCACCTTTCCAGCCATACCAACGGGGGTATGACTGGAAAGCAGGTGATCTACTAAAGTTCTTCCATTGTTGTTCACCAATACATCCTCGAGGGCCTCAACAAACATCACTTCATGGACTAGCACGTCTGCCCCTCTCGCGAATTCAACCAGCTCCGGACAGTACGTGGTATCTCCAGAAATAACTATCGAGCGGTCAGTAGTCTCGAACCGATATGCGAATGAATGGACAATTGGGGGATGATTTACTAGGGCACAAGACACCCGCAATCCGTCACGTTCGTAAATCACGCCAGGCGATTCGACCTCATGGCAGGTAACGAGCGACTCAAGATTGGGCCTGCCTTCGTCTAACTGCCTAAGGTCAATATCAAATCTATTCATGGCAAAAAAATGGCTTGTCATATCAGAGATCGGAGGTGGCCCGTAGGTATCAACCGGGCCACTAAGACCAGATGCCCATGCCAAAAGCAATAGCGTGCCATAGTCCGCATTGTGATCAGAATGGTTGTGGGTTACAAAAGTGGCCCGCAATTTATGTAAGTCATATCCGGCGCGAACTACCTGGCGCGCAACACCATTGCCGCAGTCGACCACAAAAAGTTCGTCATTGAAAACTATTAGATTGGCGGGTGCGCTGCGGTTGACCTTCGGACGTGGTCCGCCATCCGTTCCAAGCAAAATTAATCGAAGACTCAAGGCGAAACCTTCTCAAGACTTTCTCCTTGCGTTGACGGGTTAAATTGAGCTATTCCCGCTGCAACAGCTAAAAATCCTACTATCAACAAAAGTCCTCCCAATATGCCTAAATGCGGTACGACTGGCGCTATCAATAAAATCCCAACGCCACCTCCGAAGTGTCCAATACCATCAACAAATCCAAAACCTGAGGTTCTGGCTAACGTTGGAAACTGCTCTGCTGACCAGGCGTAAGTTATCGGAACCCAGAGGCTGTTGCCAAGAAACAGCAATATAGCGCCAGCAAAAGTTAAATAGAAATCGTGTACTCTTCCTAATGACAGTACAAAGGCTCCGATTACCATAATCCCAGCCGAAATCGGGATCCAAAGTCGTCGGCTTATGCGGTCTGCAATAGGATTAGTCAATCTAGCTAAAAAGAGTCCGAAAATGCCTATCGCAACAATCACTCCTGCTTCAGGTTGCGGATAACCAAACGTCGATAGCAATGAGGTCAGACCGCCAGCAAGTGAATAGACAGTCACGTATGCAAATCCCCACATTGCTAGCAAGATAAATGCACGTCGTCGATAAAGTGGACTACTAAATATTTTGCCGTAAGCGCTTCGCCGTGACTTATCGAGTCCAGGAGCATTATTTTGCATGTCTAGATACTCACCATCGACGGAGCTTTCATCGCCGTATTCGATGTCACTTGAGGTAGTCGCACTAGCTAACTGATCAAGCGTAAAGCGCTTTTTCGCTCTCTCCACGAGAATCGCGGCCTGGCCTATCTTGCCTTTAGAGACAAACCACCTTGGCGACTCTGGAAGTTCAGTCCGCATCAAAATCGCTACAACTGACAAAATCGCCCCAACCCAGTACATCCATCGCCAACCGTCTAAAAACCCAGGCCCGGCCTTGGCAAACGGAATCCCGACAGGCCAATGCCCAGCTTTCGTCGTCAAAATAAGACCCAACCATACCCCGAGTGCCGCCCCTCCATTTGATGCAATATAAATAAGGGCGTTGTAGCTTCCTCGCTTTATCTTTGGTGAGACCTCACATAGATAAGTACTTACAACTGCCAGGTCAGCTCCCGTACCAATACCCGTGATAGTGCGGGAAATTATAAAATTGTTCATGTCGCCACTTAGGGCGGAATATGCAGATCCGACCCCTGTAACGAGCATCGTAATCAAGAGCATGTTACGGCGCCCTATACGGTCCGATATCGGGCTCAATAAAACAGCGCCCACGACATAACCGGCAAGATTGAAAAGCAAGGGGTATTTGAGAAACCCAAATGCCAGCTTTGGCGTACAACCTGCTTTTATCTGGACGCACGTCTGTACAAATGAAACATTGATATTGAAAATATCGTAAAAGGTAAAGAGGAACCCAATAGCAATGATTGCTAATGTCCATGACGAAAAGGGCCATCTCGGTAATGAATCAAATGTGCGAAGCAGTCTCCTTGAATCAGTATCTTGAAGCGACATAATTTTGTCTATATCTTCGTCAACAAGTTTGGTTCTTTTCATTGCATCCCCCCGGAAGTAGCTCTATAATCGAGCGATGACATCTATAATCGAATCTAATGATAGCAATTCCAATAGGGCGAGTCAACGAGTTCTTTCCGGTGGCGCATATTCGCAGACATTAAGTAGAGGGCTTGCGGTCTTGGAAGTCCTCGCGGCTACTGACCACCCGCTTACTTCGAACGAGGTAGCCAAGGAACTCAAACTGAACCGATCCGTTGCCTATCGCTTGCTTCACACATTAGAAGCCCACGACCTAGTCATGATCGGGATAGACGGGCGCTTCACACTCGGCTTATCGCTAGTGTCACTTGCCCGAAAAGTTCAGTCAGACCTTCGAATGTCGGCGTATCCCGTGCTCAAAGATTTAGCATCCGAAACTGGCGGTACAGCAATTTTAAACGCTGTCGACGGCGAAGAGGTCATCATTCTTCTATCCGTGGAACCGCCCAACGCTGAAGTCAGACTTTCGCTTAGAGAAGGTGTTCGCCGACCTTTATATAAAGGATCTCCAGGCATTGCGATACTTTCAGGACGCCCGCGTAAACCTAATGAAGACCCGCTTGTAACGAATGCACGAAATTTAGGTTACGCGACCTCACAAGGAGTTTTAGAAGTCGGCGCACACGGTGTATCTGCACCAGTCCCAACCAACTTCGGCGGATCACAATATGCTGTCACGGCACTTTTCTTCTCTGAACACCTGATAAACGAATCAGATATTGGGAAAAAGGTTCAAACAGCCGCCAAGAAAGTGGCATTTCTTACTTAGCGGCCTGAAGTCGGTTTTTCGCAACTGATTGAGAGTTGGCGGAGTCTCAATTATTCGAATGTGGCTCCAGACGATGAAACAAGGCCTGCCACCCGATTATTTTCACTGATTTGCGATTTGGTGATCGCAGAATCTCACTTTGGGCATAGGGGCCTATGTGCCGGGATTTTAGAGCGGCTCTGCAACTGGCATTGCGTGTGTCAGGTAGTCAGGTGAGATACACGTGGGATTTCCGGATCCGTTCAAGAGCTGCGAGGAGCTTATTTCGTTAAGGCCAATTCCGCTCGAGGTGGAGTGCCACCTTTCGGGCTGAGCGGGTGATTTGTCCCGCGATTTGGAAATAACACTGCCGAAGCTTTTCTGTGGTAACTACCGCTTATGCGATAGCTCCTATTCGGGTGGTGAATCGTGCCAAATTGCGTACGATAGGGCCGAGGACTGACCAGATGGTGTTGGCGCTCATGCGGCCAAAGAGAACATGGTTCCACCCGGAATCTGCTTCGAGATCCTTGATAAACGAGCTCGTTTTGGGCGTATCTCCGGTGATCAGCCTCAAGAAAGAGTCACAATTTCGGATTCGTCCAAAATCGCCGAAAATGGGATAGGAGACGCAGTAGCCCTTGCTCTAAGCGCTGGAGGGGGCAAGCGTCAAAAACCCCGGCAAATTTGGCGACCACGCTTAGCACATGCCTGCTGCAGATATAGGACTGTGAACAGGCTCGGTCAAGCTACCGGCAGTTGTGAAAACCGACCGGAGCCACGTCGTCCTAATGCTGACCCAAGCCCAGATCCGAGAGTCCCGACGTCGTGAAGAAAACATTTACCCAGCTCTTAGGAGGTGGAATGTGGCTCGGAGGAGCCAAGCAGGCTTCGAAATTCGCGTTCCTGATCGGCTGGGACTATTGCACTTATCACGTCGCCTTCGCGAATCTCGGTTAATCCCTGGACTTGGCTGCGAACACCTCCTCGCTGGAGCCAGATGAGAATGCAGCCCTGAGGCAGGCCGGCTTCGTGTACCTTTCGCCCGGCGATAGGCGCACCTTTCCCAACCCGTTCTTCGATGGCCGTTGCAGTAGAGGTGATATCGTACGCATATCCAGTTCGCGATTGCAAAGCTTTGTTATAACCGCTAACGAGATCCCCTACCGAGAGAACTCCAAATATTGTCCCATCCTCGTTTACAACCGTGACCCACGCCATTTTGGACTGGAAAAGGATATCCAAGCCCGTGTCAAGCCCGGCTTTCACGGAAAGGGGTACGAGATTACTGTCTAAAGCCGATTCCAGCGGCCTTTCCGTTGCCGACGAGGCAAGTTGCTCAAGCTGACTGGCTGTTACCGCGCCAACATATCTACCCCGGTCGTCTTGCACCGGTGCCCCGGGGAGTGAGGCCTTTCGCAGACTTTCG
>JAJYFX010000146.1 GCA_021785315.1 Actinomycetes bacterium
CCCTTTTTGACCGCTGCGCCCGGAATTGCGTCCTTGACAGTTCCAACGATGATGTCACCGATGGAGGCGTATCGTCTCCGCGACCCTCCCAGCACCTTAATGCAAAGGACCTCGCGTGCGCCAGAGTTGTCTGCAACTCTCAATCTTGTCTCTTGCTGAATCACTTTGCACGCTCCACGATCTCGACAAGCCTCCAACGCTTCAGCTTCGACAATGGCCGAGTCTCAGCAACTCTGACACGGTCGCCTATGCCAGCCTCATTGTTGGCATCGTGAGCGTAAAGCTTCTTGGTACGTTGGACTGTCTTCTTGTAACGAGGATGACGTACTCGCTCGATAATCGCAACAACAAGTGTCTTGTCCATCGACGATGATATGACCGTTCCCTCGCGGAACTTCCGACGATTAGGTCGTGTTGGCTCTTCCATCTTTACGCCTTCTAATTCACTCATTGCCCACCACCATCCGCTGCGATCCCAAGTTCCTTCTCCCTGAGAAGGGTTCGAATTCTGGCTACCTCGCGCTTCAACGAACGGATCCTGGCTACGTCCGACAACTGGGATGTGGCTATTTGGAAACGAAGGTTGAAAAGCTCTACCTGGCTCGCAGACAACTTGGTTTCCAACTCATCTTCGGACATGCTCCTAAGTTCAGCCGCCTTGGCCATTACTTCTCACCTCCATCCAGGTTCGCATATTCCTTCACAATGAAGCGGGCCTTGATTGGAAGCTTCTGGATTGCCCTCTCCATAGCGGCGCGAGCCAATTCCTCGGACACGCCGTCAAGCTCAAAAAGAATCCGTCCCGGCTTGACGACTGCAACCCAAAACTCTGGATTGCCCTTGCCGGAGCCCATTCTCGTCTCGGCCGGCTTCTGCGTTACCGGCTTATCCGGAAAAACCCGGATCCACACTTTCCCGCCTCTGCGAACGTGACGGGTCATGGCAATACGGGCAGCCTCTATTTGACGTGCAGATAGCCAGCACGCTTCAAGAGCTTGAATGCCGAAATTACCGAAATTGAGTTCGTTCCCGCCCTTTGAAAGACCGGTCCTTCTGCCACGCTGCACTTTGCGGTGCTTTACCTTCCTAGGCATCAGCATTGTTAGTCAACCTCCCGCTTGAAATGGGGTGCCTCATGGTGCCCATCTCGCGTGCGACGCTCGATATCTTCCTCCTCGGCAAGCAATTTCTCTAGATCGTCATTGCCGGAAGCGGCAGCCTTGGGGACTTCCGGGTTTTCGATTATCGTCGGCACTTCAACTTCGGCAGGCTCGACGGCGACAGGAGCAGACGATCCAGGATCTCCCTGCTCTGGACGACGGCGCCCACCTCCAGCGCTAATTACGCGCTTAGGCCGGGTTGAAGCCTCTGCAATTGGAATCTCCTTGGCTGCGGATTCCCCGGACGACACCTTGTAAGGCAATATGTCGCCCTTGTAAATCCATACCTTGACACCGATCCGCCCGAATGTGGTGCGAGCTTCGCGAAAACCATAATCTATATCCGCCCGCAAAGTGTGCAGTGGAACCCTTCCTTCGCGGTACTGCTCCTTGCGAGACATCTCAGCTCCGCCCAGACGTCCGGAACATTGCACCTTTACGCCGAGACCGCCGGCCTTCTCCACAGACTGAATGGCACGTTTCATAGCGCGACGGAAGCTGACTCGTCGCGATAGCTGATCGGCAATGCCTTGCGCAACAAGAGCGGCATCCAGTTCAGGTTGCTTGATCTCCTGGATGTTGAGCTGCACTTTGGCATTTCCGGTTATCTCAACTAGCTTCGACCGAAGCCTTTCGGCCTCCGCACCTTTTCGTCCGATAACGATACCGGGACGTGCGGTATGGATGTCTACCTTTAAACGATCCCTGGTCCTTTCAACTTCAATCCTCGAAACAGCTGCCGACTCAAGTTCAGTACTGAGGAGATTCCTGATCCTCCAGTCCTGGATCACCGACTCCTGGTAAGTGCGGTCATCGAACCAGCGCGACTTCCAATCCGTAGTAACGCCAAGACGGAATCCATAGGGATTTACCTTCTGACCCATCTCTAGTTCTCCTCTTCCTCGGACTCAGTCGATTCGCCGGCTTCATCAGCAACTTCCGCAGTGTCGATGACGTCGTGGGCACCTTCATTGGCACCCGTATCGACCGCGGCCGACTCTTCTGCCTGATCCGCTTCGACAACCTGCGTTTCGATCCCTGAAGATGACTCGCCGACCGCCGCGGAAGTTTCAGTCTCAACAACTTCGGCAGGTTCAGGCTTACTCTCGGTCACAGCATTCTTGGCCGCTGCGCTGCCACGGGTGCGGGCAACCCGGCGGGCCCGCCGATTTGCCTCTTCGGCATCCCTCTTGGATCTAACCACTTTCAGTTGATCGTCCTCCATCCGAGCTACGATCACCGTCACATGTGCGGTACGCTTGCGCAGTGCTCCGGCGCGACCTCTAGCACGCGCGCGGAACCGCTTCATCGTTGGTCCCTCGTCGGCATAGCACGATGCGACAAAGAGATCGCTCTCTGATATGCGGTCGTTGTTGACCGCGTTGGCGACCGCTGAATCTAGAAGTTTTCCGATCACACGTGCGACATCGCGCTCCAGACCAGCCAGAATCTCTCTCGCCGTCTTGATATCGCGGCCGCGAATGAGATCCAAGACCTCACGGAACTTGTAGGCGGAAGCATGATACGAACTGAGAACGGCCCGAGTGCCTGGCCGCTCGTTTGTCTTGACAGCCGCCATTATCGCCTCCCTGCCCTCTCCTGTCCGGCGTGGTAACGGAAGGTACGGGTAGGAGCGAATTCACCAAGCTTGTGACCCACCATCGATTCCGTTATGTACACCGGGACGTGTTTGCGTCCGTCATGAACCGCAATAGTGTGGCCAACCATATCTGGAATGATGGTTGAGCGCCTTGACCAGGTCTTGATGACCCTCTTCTCATTGGCTGCGTTCTGAGTATCAACCTTCTTGAGAAGGTGGTCGTCTACGAACGGCCCTTTTTTCAAGCTACGAGGCATGTCAACTACTTCCTATCGCCTGGCGCCGCGTCCACGACGTCTTCTGATAATCAATTTGTCCGAATCCTTCACTAAAGCTCTTGTCCGACCTTCAGGCTGTCCCCACGGAGAAACCGGGTGACGGCCACCGGAAGTTTTACCTTCACCACCACCGAGCGGGTGGTCCACGGGGTTCATCGCGACACCACGAGTCTGGGGTCTTACACCCTTCCATCTGTTCCGACCGGCCTTGCCAATCGAAATCAGTTCATGCTCAGAGTTGCCGACTTCTCCAATAGTCGCCCGACATTCAATGGGAACCTTGCGCATTTCGGTAGACGGAAGCCGCAGCGTAGCAAAGTCACCCTCTTTTGCAACCAGCTGAATGCTCATCCCAGCACCGCGGGCCATCTTCCCGCCCTGACCGGGACGAAGTTCGACGTTGTGCACCACTGTACCAACTGGAATATTTCTTAGTGGCAAAGCACAGCCAACCTTGATATCCGCCTCGGGGACGCTTTCGACGATGTCCCCAACCTTCAGCTTCCCCGGGGCAAGAATGTAACGCTTCTCCCCGTCGAAGTAGTGCAGCAAAACGATGCGCGCATTCCGGTTTGGATCGTATTCAATTGCCGCAACACGGGCAGGTACTCCATCCTTATTGCGCTTGAAGTCGACAAGGCGATACTGCTGCTTATGTCCCCCGCCACGGTGCCGTGCCGTCTTGCGACCGTAGCTGTTACGGCCGCCAGAACGCTGTTGCGGGGCAAGAAGCGAACGCTCGGGGGTGGACTTCGTTATCTCCGCAAAATCGGAAACGGTCTGGAATCTGCGTCCTGCGCTTGTTGGCTTTCTTTTTCTAATTGCCATTATTCACTCTTTGCTTACTTCTCGAACAGATCAATGCGATCGTTCTCGGCCAGCTTTACTATCGCCCTCTTGGTATTGGGCTTTGAAGAGTATTCGCCGCTGCGGCGATTCTTCTTCCTCTTACCTTTGCGATTCAAGGTATTGACGTTCAAAACCTTCACGCCAAAAATCTCCTCTACGGCCTTTCGAATCTCGATCTTGTTGGCGCGCGGAGCAACGATAAAGGTGTAGAAATTCTCATCCATGGATTTGTAAGATTTCTCAGACACCACCGGCTTAAGAATTATGGAACGTGGGTTATCCATTACTCATTCCCTTCATCGGATTCGGATTCATCGAATGAGACCTCGACCTCAACTGCTTCGGAATCGAAATCGTCTCCTGAGCCCGGCAAAACATTCTCGGTGAAAACAACCACATCGCTCTTGAGTATGTCGTAGGCATTCAGCTCCAGTACGTCGAGAAGCTGAACCTCAGGAATGTTTGCAAAACTTTTTATTGTGTTGTAGTCGTAGGGGTCTACAACGATGAGAACCCTGCCCGCCAAATCCAGGGCCTTCACAACCGCAACCGCGTCTTTGGTCTTGATGTTTGGAAAACTCCAAGCATCCACTACCACGATGGCATCCGATTGGGCCCTGTCAGAAAGAGCTTGGAGCAAGGCGAGGCGGATCATCTTCTTTGGAGTCCGCTGGTTATACTTCCTTGGCTTTGGCCCTAGTGCAACGCCACCGCCCGAAAAGTGGGGGGCCCTGGTGGAACCCTGGCGTGCCCGGCCAGTGCCCTTCTGGCGAAATGGCTTGGCCCCTCCGCCGGAAACTTCCGCACGCGTCTTGGTGCTCTGGGTCCCCGCGCGTGCCGCGGCGAGTTGGGCAGTAACAACCTGGTGGAGAAGCGCGATATTTGGCCGGTGGCCGAAAATTTCCGGGTCGAGATCAATTGTGCCGAGATCCTCTCCCTTTTGGTTCCTCTTGGTAACCGAAACCTTGACGAGCTCTCTCTCCGTCTGCGTAAAGGACATGATTACTTGCCACCTTTCACTGCATTGCGGAGAACTACCGCGCCACCCTTTGGACCAGGAACGGCACCCTTGACTAGCACAATTTGCTTCTCTGGATCAGATTTGATGATCTCGAGGTTCAAGGTGGTCACCTTGTCTGCGCCGTATTGGCCAGCCATGCGCGTTCCTTTGAACACTCTCGCCGGCGTGGCACATGCGCCGATTGATCCCGGCGCTCGGTGATGCTTATGGTTACCATGGGATCCGCCCTGACCCTTGAAGTTGTGACGCTTCATTGCGCCTGTAAATCCGTGGCCCTTAGAAATAGCAGTCACGTCGACCCGGTCCCCTTCGGCAAAAAGCGCTGCGGTTAGCTCGCTTCCGGCTGAAAATCCGCTGGTATCTTCTAGGCGCAGCTCTACAAGCTTCTTTCCTGGCTCGACACCCGCTGAACGGTAATGACCTGCCAAAGGCTTTGCAAGTTTGGACTCCTTTTTGAATCCGTATGTTACCTGCAGAGCCGAATAGCCGTCAGTATCAGGCGTCTTCGCCTGGACTACCCGCACCGGGGCGATCTTAATAACAGTCACAGCGACTGCACGATTCTGGCTGTCCCAAATCTGAGTCATGCCGACCTTCTCGCCGACGATCGCCTTTGTTGCCATCGTTAAAATCCTTCGTCTCTTATAAATCAGAGTGATCAATCACACACAAACGCTCCGCTGGCGAAGCCAAACGGAGCTTTAGATCTGTTTTGCCAAGCGGTGCCCTACCTAGGGGCCTACCTGGACGTCA
>JAJYFX010000147.1 GCA_021785315.1 Actinomycetes bacterium
AAGAAGAACCATGCGTGGCTATGTGCCGCCTTCGCTTTGGTCAACGTCTATCAACATCGCCGGAGGCTGGCGAAGATCAACTTACAGATGGCCCCACAAAGGGGCGTAGTGTGTCTGCCGGAGGCCGCCTGAGCCTCCGGCAGGCGAAATGGCAAGCCGGATAGCTGCAATCCCAGCTCATTTTGAGCGGACAACAACAGACAACCGCTCAGCGGCTTCATAACTCGTCGATTTGCAGAGGTTCCCTAAACCTGTCGAAGACTAACTTCACGCTTGGTACAAAAACTCCGGTCCCTTCAAGGCCCTTCAACACTAACAGTCCAACTGGTACAAAACATCGGGCAGGCCAGCGCAGGATGACTGGAGGGTCAATAGCCGTGACATTCCTTACTGCGGATAGCCGCGGGGGGCCGGTATATCGAACATGCCCGTCAACGCGGCGCTATCGCTCCAGGAATACTGGGTTCCCGTAGTGGTAGTACTGACCCAATCAGCCCAGATAACCGGAGTAGAGTTTCGATGGTTCCAGGCATCTTGCAGATTGGCTTGCGCCCATGGCAAGGTGTCGGGGTTGGTGATGACGCCATTCGCGAGCGCAAACCCAACTCCGCGAAGCGCGATTCCGTTGTAGCCGTCGTCGTTGCAACTATACTTACATCCCGTCAGGTAATTTGGCAGGACATTGTAGCCATTGTAGGTTCCAGCGTAGGAATAAGCGGGGCTAGGATCGTCGAGAGTCATGTTGTACATCAGCCAGTTCGTGACGGTTTGGGCCATCATTGTATCGTGTTCGAGCACTGCTGCCATAATCGCAACGCCGTAGTGGTAGGTGCGATCCTTATATGTGATCGGGCCGCCCAACTCGGAGTCGTTTTTGTAGAGAATTTTGCTACACGTATAAGGCTCGTTTTGGCACGGCGCGTAATCGTAGAGGTAAAGATTCGCCTTGGCCCACTTAAAGATGGCATCAGCCTCCTTCTTATACGTGGCGTCTCCTGTAATCTTATTCAGGATATTGCCGGCAATCACGAAGCTGAAATTGACGTTTGCGTCAAAGCGTTTAGTGCCCTGAGCTTGTAGCAGGCCCATGCTCCCGTCGGTCGTTCCATTGGGCTGTGCGCGGTTCCATACCGTGTTGAAGTTCTCTTCCGCCGCGGTGAGCCAATCGTTGTTCTTTGTAATCTGGTAAGCCCTCGCGAAGGCCATGACAGCCCACATCAGATCGTCGTTATAGGTGTCTTTTGACCAATCATAGGGCCCGTTGTGGCCCTTCCACGCAGAAGGCATGTTATCTACAAATCCGGTGCACAGGTTATTGATCTCGACCACATAACTGGTATGACTGTGGGTTGGATAGTGGTTGAACGAATTGTAGTAGGCGTCATCGGCCATTTCGATCTCTTCGGCATACTGCCATAAACTGGTCCAACTAGGTCCTCCCGACTTCCTCGCAAAAATGTAACCGCCATTTGCGCCTTTGGTGTAGAAATCGATGTTGTACCCTTTCCATAGGTCATGGACGTTCCCCAGGTTCCAAGTCGGGGATTGCGCCCTGGCCGTAGTGGACCACTGTGTGCATGCCAGGACGGTGGTCATCAGAAACAGAGAAATCAGCAAACGGATCCTGCAAAAGCCGCCCTGTATAGATCCGCTTGTTTGAGAGCCTATGGGTTTGATATGCCGAGTCATGTACATTTGCCTCCATTTAAATTGAAAGGTGCGTCCCCACTATGTTTCAACTCTGCGTTCACATACGCTTGGCGTACAAGCCTTCCCTCTGGCCGTCGAAGGGCGGTGCAAATGGGCTATCCAATTGCCCTATGCACTATCTAGCTTATGTCTCATCGAGATTCCTATCCTAATTTCTCGATGGTGTCAAGGAAGTTGGGAACTCTTCTGAGCGATGGCGTTGCTGGTTATGGCCGATAATCTTGCCGGTCCTGGTGTCCAGCGCGGCAAACAGGCTGGTGCGCATCGAGGCCGAGCGGTACCACAAGGCCACCGGCAAGGCCGAGCGCGAGATCCGCTACTACATCACCAGCCTCAAGCCCGACGCGGTGCGGCTGAATCAATGCATTCGCCAACACTGGGGCATCGAAAACAAACTGCACTGGGTGCTGGATGTCGACTTCGGCGAAGACCTGGACCGCAAACGCGCCGGTCATGCCGCCCAGAACTTCTCCCTGCTCAACCGCATTGCCTTGAATTTGCTCAAACAAGAACAATCGCTCAAACGCGGCATCAAGGGCAAACGCCTCAAAGCAGCCTGGAACCACTCATATCTGCTGAAATTACTGGGGTTTGATATGCGTCGGCCCTGCTTCCCCTCGGCCACAGTGGTTCCCTTATACTCCGCCCTTGACACATCTTCGCCCAATGTCGGCCAGAAATCTATTGCAATATTTTGTTGACATACGTCTATCGATTGGAGTACATATTTTTTGGCTGCTGCGTTTTGATCCCCATGGCTCCGAATCAATTGATTGAACCCGGAGAACGGGCCAGCAATTGCAAACAGCTGCCGCGTGAGAATTACCTTCCAAAGAAACATTGAGAACGACGCAGAGAAATCACCAGTAGGAAACCATTTGAGGAGGAACCATGATTTGTATCAGAAGCAGAAAGATAACCATGGCTTCGATCTTGATCGCGGCGTTTGCAGCTCTTTCAGCCACGTCGCTCTTGGCCCAGATTGATATGGGAGGAGTTGCCGGAACAGTCGAGGACTCTACCGGGGCTGTAGTACGTGGCGCCAAGATTACGCTGATGAATGAAGCGACCCGAGTCACGCAAACTGTCCAGTCTTCATCGAGCGGGAGCTACGTATTTCCAGCGGTTCCAGTCGGCACCTATACGCTAAAAGCCGATGCGACTGGATTCAAGATTTATAAGGAAACTGGCATACAAATCCACATCCAGAACATTGTGACTGCCGATATTCCGCTTGTGCCAGGAAGCGTAAGTCAGCAAGTGACAGTCACCTCGGCAGTACCACTGCTGCAAGCACAGGATGCTACTCTTGGCCAGACTGTCCCTACCCAGCAAATAAATGATTTACCACTCAATGGCCGCAACTGGCTCTCCCTAGCCCAGCTCTCCGCCGGAACCTATGCAGCTCCGGGGTCGTCCCCAAGTAATCCGGCCAATCTATATGCGAACGGGGTGAACGATAACCAAGTGGACTACCGTCTGAACGGAATCGATAACAACATCGACGTGTTCCAGACGGGTGCGAACGGCCAGAACGGCAACGTGGCGCCAGTTCCGGATGCGATGCAGGAATTCAAACTGCAATCGGGCGACAACAGTGCGGAGTTTGGGCAGTTCACCGGAGCCGTCGTCAATGCTGTCGTCAAGTCTGGGACAAATCATCTCAATGGAGATATATGGGAATACATGCGCAATGAGGCGTTTAACGCCAACGATTACTTCTCCAATCAGCATGGCGTACCACGGCAGAAATACCGGCAGAACCAGTGGGGCGGAACAATCGGTGGTCCAGTTTACATTCCATGGCTCTACAAAGGAAAAGACAAGACATTCTTCTTCGTTGACTTTCAGCATACGGGAATCACACAAGCGGCCCAGTTCACAGAAACCATACCAACAACTGGAATGCGAAGCAGTAATTTCACCAATTTGCAGGATTTGATTACGGGCAACAACGGATCGAATACGGACGCTCTGGGGCGCAAATTCTCCTTTGGCACTGTTCTAGATCCTGCAACGACCCGTCCTGTAGCGCCAGGTGCTATCGACCCCGTATCGGGCTTTACAAATACTTCAAAAAGCACGGTTTACGTCAGGGATCCTTTCTATACCGGCGGGAGCATCGCTGGAATAAAAGACTTCACCGGTCTTACCTCACAGTTGAATATTATTCCGGAAGGGCGAATCGATCCGAATGGAGTCAAATTGCTGCAATTGCTTCCGGCGCCGAACGCAGTTGTCGCGGGAGGCCTGCACAACAACTACTTTCTTACCCCACCTGCAACGTCAGCCACAAATCAGTACGACGTAAGGATCGACGAGAACATCAGTCCCAAAAATATGGTATTTGGAGTCTTTAGCAGAAGCGTTCTGAACATTGCTTCCTACCAGCCGTTTCCCGGCATAGCGGGCGGGGCCCTGGGAATCGCACCGAATGACCTGGAACCGCACTATGAGCTAGCTCTAAGCTATACGCATATCTTTTCGCCTAATCTGGAAAATGAAATGCGCTTCGGTTATGATCACGCCGATCATTTTCTAACCATGCCCACCGCAAATACATTAGGCATACCGGCCCAATTTGGCATTCAGGGCATCCCGCAGACTCCGGGTAACGGCGGCCTTCCTACGATCAACATTGGAGGCTTCAGCTCCTTCGGAGGACGCAGGTATATGCCCACACTTCAGACAACAAGTGGGCTGCAGTTCAATGACAACCTGATGAAGACATTTAGCAAACATGAACTTAGAGTCGGCTTCTTCTTTGAACGTATCCAGGCAAATATAGTCCAGCCCGCGTTCAGCAAAGGGCAATTTGGCTTCACCGGAGAATATACGGACATTCCCAATAAGACGAACGGATTGACAGGTGTCGCGGACATGTTGCTGGTTCCAGGTGCCACTACAGCCGCGAATGGCATCAGCGACCTGGGAGGGCCGGCCAATTATCAAGGCGGAAACTACGCCCCGACCGATTATTTTACGGATTACCTGGCCGGTTATGCGCAGGACAATTGGAGACCCACACCCGCCCTTACATTGAACCTTGGCCTGCGTTGGGACTATTTCGCGCCCTATGGAGAGAGCAATGGCCGACAAGGAAATTTTATAGCGACAGGAGGCAACGGGAATTCCGGCACCTTCTATATTCCCAAAACGGGATGCTCCGTGCCGCGGTCCAATGCGTTCAATACGCTACTGGCGGGCTATAACATTCAGGTCGATTGTCTACCAGGACTCACGGTCAACAATGCACAGAAAACCAACTTCGCTCCGCGACTCGGGTTCGCTTACCGCCTGCTCCCCAGGTGGGTGCTGCGTGGGGGCTACGGCATTTCTTACGGCTCGTTTGACAGTGTGGGATTTGGTGGAACGTTAGGAACCAACTATCCGTTTCTCTATACGATCGGAAGCCTCAGCACAACATCGGAAGTTCCCGACATGCTCCCGAACGGCCAACCTGCCACAATAGAGAACACCTTCGGGGTGATCGATATGCAGAACCCTGCCCTGGTAAGCGGGGTGGGACTTGGTCTCAGTGGCAAACAATACGATTACCACACGCCTTACATCCAGAGCATGAATCTCACCACTCAATATCAGTTTACGGACCGAGACTCCATTCAGATCGGCTACGTGGGAACGCTGGGAAGACACATTGATGCTTATGGGCATCAAAATGCTCCATCGGAAATTCTACCGCCCAAGACCAACCAGACAAATTATCTTCCATTTCCCCAGTTGGGGCCTAGCTCTCAAGTTCTATCCACGATTGCTGTAAGCAGCTACAACTCCTTGCAGTCTACCTACCAACATCAGTTCAAGAACAACCTTAATCTGTTGGCGAACTATACGTATGGTAAGTGCATGGCCGATGATGGTGGCGAGCTTTCCAAAGGGTTCCGGGCTCAATGGCTGCCGGGTTTTGGTATCGGACGCG
>JAJYFX010000148.1 GCA_021785315.1 Actinomycetes bacterium
CCGTCGAATACGCGCACATGGCCGAGCCCACCCTCGCCCTGCGTATCGCCGCTCGAAATGCAGGCATATAAAGCTCGTGCAGCGCACGACCGGAAACGCTCACATTGTTTTCCGGCGTGTTGCGATACGTCTCCTGATTGTAGGCGTCGAAGTGCTTCACCTGCGCCATCGTTCCCGAGCTCTGAATGCCTCTGATTTCTGCCACCGCAATGTCTGCCGCCAGGGTCGGATCTTCCGACAGACTCTCGAACTCGCGACCCCAGCGCGGATCTCGATCGATATTCACTGTCGGCCCCAGATCCACGGCCGACCCCTTGGCGGCCTGCTCGGCCCCGATCACCCGTCCATACTCAAACGCGAGCTTCCGCGAAAATGTCGCGGAAACAGCCGTACCCGCCGGTAGGTTGGTGACATCCTTCATCCCGTCCCCGACACCATTCGGGCCATCCTCCAGACCAATCGACGGAATGCACAGCGATGGAATCGCCGGTGTATCGCCCACGTACGGCTTGGTGCCGTGGCCGGCCACCATGCTGATCTCCTGCGCGACCGTCATCCTTTTCATCAGCATCGCAACCCGTTTCGCTATCGGCAGGTGCGGATTCAGCCACGGACAATCCGCCACCGTGCCTGCAGGCTTTGGAGGTGCTGCAATGGCTGTACCACATCCAGCAATGCAAAGGAACGCGAGCATCATCGTGCAAAGCCCCATTCTGACTTTGTGCCGGTACCTTACGCTTTGAGTTAGCACACATGTGCTCTCGTGATCACACTTGGAAGCATGTGTGATGCCACACGGTGCGCATGTGGGGTGCGCCAGACAAACCTGATACCTGTCCATGACTTGAGATCCTCTCCTGAGGGTAACATTTAACGATGGGAATCACGCTTGAGAAAGCCGCGGTCGAAGTTCCCTAAGTGCCGGTAAGCTAAGTCTACTCCCTTGACTCACCGATACCCGTTGGCCAATACCGCTTGCTTCGAGGCGAAGCAAGCGGTCAAGCGTGATCGACAATGTTTGCAACCGATGAATCGATGGATGACTTGAATGTTGGAGTTGGGTAGTAGGGGGGCAGGCCTCGCTGATCTTTGTCAAATGGGGCAATTCCTGTAGTATTCACATACCAGTGCAGTAAGCGCTGCTGCATCATGTGTTGAATGTCGGCAACTTTCTTGTCGCCATACCGATTGTTCAACTCATGGGGATCGTCGGCGTAAATGTACAACTCACTTTGCCCCTGCGGGCGACTGATCAGTTTGTAGTCATGTGTCCGAACCATAGCCGCACGACTGATCGTCTGTGGATACTTGTCCTGCAGCAGCGATTTGGGATAGTAGAGTTCCTCAGGAGAATTTCCTAACGGCTCAAAACACTGTGGCTCATAGGTGTTGTAACCTCCCTCACAGAAGCCGGCACGGTCCGGATCACCCTCTCCTCCGTAGATCTGGGGTAGCAGGCTTTGGGAGAAGTGTGTATGCTGCGCTTCTGTTTGAGCCAAGGCCAGGCAAGTTGCCATCATATCGAATAGCTCGACTACATTTTTCACACGATGGCCTTCCATCGCTCCTGGAACATGTGCAATCAATGGCACGTGTGTCAGGCTGTCTTCCAGGCCGCTTGGCCACTTCTCAACCAGTCCGTAATCTCCGGCGTAGTCTGCATGGTCAGAGAGTAAAAGTATGGCAGTGTCTTTTGAGTGATTGGTTCTTTCGACGGCCTCCAAGATGTGACCCATGAGCCAGTCGCTGTAGCTGACCATGCCGTAGTAGAGCGCACGTACCTGACGGAACGTGCTTTCCGGGACTTTGTCGAGTCCATAGAGTTTCCGAATTCCATCCACATAACTCGGTCTGTTCGGCAGGCCTATCGGGCGCAGACCGTGAATGTCGGCGGCCTTGTACATGTCGTAAAAGCCACTTGGTGCTCCATAGGGAGGGTGTGGAAACGAGAGGGGCAGAAATATGCAGAATGGCCGGTCAGACTCCCGTCTTTCGAGGATTCTGATGGCGTTCTGAACATGTTCGTAATCTCCGGTATGATGAGGTTCCCCGCGAGGCTCCGTTATGAAAGTATGGGGGCCGACAATGCCCTGTGCGAATGCGCTTTTATGATTGTGAGCCTGGGTTGTATGACTGTGACCTAGACTGATCTTTGGATAGTTCCATTCTGTGACGCTTCCGTAAAAACTTTGAGCAGCCAACGCGTCATTTTTGCCGTACCAGAAAACGTCATAGCCAGCGTCTTTGAGGTAGCGGAACAGGTTGGGCTCGTTTGGTCGCAAATAGTAAAAGAGGCTGCGGTGCCCGTGGACACTTGTGGGCCATCCAGTTAGCATGCTGCAGCGGGAAGCGCCACATACCGGATATTGCACGTTGCAGTTTTCGAACAGCGTACCCATTTTCGCGAGTTTGTCGAAGTTTGGCGTCTTTGTGATTGAGTTGCCATAGCAGGAAAGCGCATCGGCGCGCATTTCATCCGGCTGGAAAATGATGATGTTCTGCTTTCTTGAGGGACGCGTTGCTTTTACTGGAGCATCAGAAGGGCTTTCTGGTCGCAAGGTGTCTCCCTGACCATTTGCGCGATCTGCAAAACCGGCTACCATTGCAGCCCCGCCTGATGCTAAAAAGTTCCGCCTGCTGAATTGATGGTTAAAGGCTGATTTTCCGTCCGACATGACGTTGCTCCTTGTTCCTGCGGGTGCGTACTGCGCCGTTCCTTGATACGGCACGAACCTTATCACGCATTGAAACTAACACGCAAGCCAAGACTAAAGAAGCGTTGTCCGAGGGCGCGTCAGGTGGGTCCGCTTTCGAACAGAACCGGATTCTTCAATCATTAAGGAAAATGGAGGGGAATAATCCTTCGTGTGTTTCCATCCTGCGATTATGAAAATTGCAAGCCAAGTGCAATAGACTGAACCGTTAGTCTTTACACACGTCAAAGAAGGAGACTAGTCTTTGGAGGAATGAGCTCGCCTCCCCTCACGCAGCGTTTTGCGCGACGCTTTTGGCCTAAAGTGTCTCGCATGGCGCTGATAATTCATGAATTATTGAAAGGTTGTCGCGTGGATCGTTTTAAGAATCTAAGATCAAGCGCTGGGCTGGTCAGCGCCCTGTTCATTTTGTTTTGTGGCTTCGCTCATGCTCAGAAAGGGTCCAGGAGCGCTGCATGCGGCCTTGATTTTCAACCGATCTACCTGCACCGTGATTTGCCAAAGGGAGCGCTTTACGAAAATCAACATGCTTCACCTGAGGCAAGAGCGCGTGACGTCGTTGGTCGTCTCAGTTTTAACGAATTGCTCGAACTGACAGGTGGCACCCATGCCTTCTTCTTTCCTGGGATCGAGAGGCTTGGGATTCCAGCAGTGTATTTTGATGATGGTCCCGAGGGGGTTCATCAGAAGACGGTCTGTGGCATTGATATTGAGGAGAGCACAGCCTTTCCGAGTGGCCTGGCGCTTGCGGCAACCTGGGATCGATCCCTCGCATACAAGTACGCGCGCTCTATTGCTGAAGAAGACAGGTACTGGGGAGTGAACGTGCTACTAGGGCCTGACTTGAACATGTATCGAAATTCCGAGGGCGGCCGCGATTTCGAATCGTTTGGGGAGGATCCATATCTCGCGTCAGAGATTGCGGTCTCTTATGTAAAAGGCGTGCAGAGTGCCGGAGTGATCCCGACAATGAAGCAATTCATCGGTAACGATGAGGAGTTCGATCGGCATGAAGCCAATGTAGAAATCGGTCCACAGGCGCTTCGTGAAATCTATCTCGTACCGTTCCAAAGCGTCATACAGGAGGACCAGAAGCATGGTGCGCTGGCGGTAATGACGGGGAATAACTTTGTGAATGGCTACCCTGGAGCGGCCGATGTACCTCTTGAAAAAGGTGTTCTGCGGGATGAGTACGGCTTCAAGGGAATGATCATGAGCGATTGGGCCAACAGTGAGTTCTGGCCTAATCACCAGTCGCTGGAATTAGAGTCGGGGAACAGCCTGCTCATGGGGACGAACAAGACATTTTCGGCATTTATTCGTCAAGAGGTGTCAGAACATCCGGGTAAGAAAAAGGTGTTAGCACGCGAGTTGGGCAAAATGGTCCAGGAAAATCTCTATACCTCATTCAAGAGTGGGGTATACGACAGGCCTTATCGCGACCGGGGTCTCTTGTCCAAATTTGACGAGCATCAATCAGTCGCACTCAAGACCGCTGAAGAGGCGATTACGCTACTCAAGAATCAGGACCATATCCTTCCCCTGGTGCCATCACAAGTGCGAAGTATCGCAGTGATTGGAAGCCCCGAGGCCCTTGCTGATTATCGGGGCAGCGGAAGTGGCGCTGTATTAGGTTACGACCGAGTGGATTTTCTGGCGGGACTCCGCAGCGTGTATGGCCAGAAACTTCTCTATGGTAAGGGAGTTGATGACGATTCGATTCGTCATGCAACCGCAGTTCTATATTTCATTGACAAGCCGGCGGGGGAGGGCCACGATGTGCCGTATGCTCTTCCTGCGACCGTGAATGCAACCATTTCCCGGCTGTCTTCCCTGAACAAAAATCTTGTTGTCATTTTCTCTGGTGGCAATGGGTTCCCAATGCCATGGCTTTCTGATGTGCGTGGCCTGATCTTCGGATACCTGTTGGGCCAAGAAAGCGGAACAGCGATGGCCAATGTCATGAGTGGGGAAGTTGATCCTTCAGGGAAGCTTCCTTTCACCATCGAGCCTTCCTTCGAACAGAGTCCAGCGTATGGATACAATCGCCTTCCAAACGGTAAGTATTTTTGGGGTGGTATGCAGTCTGATTCGAGGATGATCTATAAGGAGTTCGGAAGGCTTCCGATTCGATACAACGAAGGCGCTTATATCGGTTATCGCTGGTATGAAAAGAAGGGAATTAAGCCTCTTTTTGCCTTTGGTTATGGATTGAGCTATACGACATTCAAGTACTCAGGGCTGCACCTGTCGTCCCGGAGCTGTAATCGGTGTCAGAGTGTTTCGGTTTCATTCCAACTTGCCAACACGGGTCATCTTGCTGGAGCGGAGACTGCGCAGCTGTATGTTCACTTCGTCGACAGCAAAGCAGGGAAATCAGTGAAGTGGCTGAAGGGTTTCCAGCGGGTTTTTCTGGAACCGGGTGAAAGCCGGCAGGTTTCTCTGACATTACCGATCAAGAGTCTGGCAACATGGGATTCGAAAGATCATCAATGGGAAACGCAAGACGGAGAATATGCGATCGAAGTGGGATCGTCCTCGTCGAACATTCTCCTGAAGTCCACCATGAATGTCGAGAAATAAGGATGTACGGTAAGCGTCATTTTGAGCTTTCAATTAATGGGATGGTCCGCCGCCTTTGCCCGTTGGGGGTATAAGGGGTGAACGGAGGAGATATTCCATGGAACTTCAGACTGTCGGCATTGATCTTGGGAAGACGAGTTTTCATGTAGTTGGACTTGACGAACGGGGTAGGATAGCGGTTCGGAAGAGATTCTCGCGTTCTCAACTGTTGCAATTCACCGCGAACCTGCGAGTGCAACTGATTGGCATGGAAGCTTGCGGCGGAGCACACTTTCTTGGCCGAGCTCTGCAGCATCAGGGGCACCAGGTGCGACTGAAGCCGGCGCAGTATGTAAA
>JAJYFX010000149.1 GCA_021785315.1 Actinomycetes bacterium
CCTACTTGAATGGCCTGGCGGCCGTGGTACCATCCACATGCCGGGCAAACCACATGTGGTTGCTTCGAAGCGTTGCATTGGGGACAGACGCTGCGTGCTGG
This sequence comes from Actinomycetes bacterium, assembly GCA_021785315.1. Next base: position 102 of record JAJYFX010000149.1, read on the forward strand.
AAGCTTCAAGGTCCAGGCCGAAGCTCGCTTCGACCTCGTCTTGGCCTTCGAAGTTTTCCGCTTAGGAACCGCCATTTTATCTCGCTCTCACAAATCTTGGGATCTAATAAATTCCCGGGCTGCGACCGACACATTCTAGGTGCTCAGAGCAACCCTTGCGCACATTCAGAGCCGCTCCCAGGTCTCCGGGAATTTCCAGAGTTATATCCTAACGGTCTTTGTCGGCCAAAACGTCAAGTCCGGCCCATCTCGGATCGATTGCGGCATATTCACATCCGCAACGGCCTAGATTCAGCTCCGCACCGCAGCTGACACACAGTCCCAGACAGTTCTCCTTGCACAGCGGAGCAAGCGGGAGCTCCAGAAGGATCTGGTCCTTGACCATTTCCCGCAGGTCAAGAACGTCGCCCGAGTACCGATATGTATCGCTTTCGACGGGAACCCTAGAATCGGGACCAATTCTCTCGTAAAGCTCACATACCGGAATGTGCATCGTCCCGGAGGTGGGATTGAGGCACCGTCTGCACGCGCCCTCCCATCGCGCCGCAATCTCTCCCGTAATTAGCAACCCCCCATGGACCGACTCAGCGACACCCGATACCTCTATGATCTGATCGTCCCGCACTCGCGACGACGCCACCTTGAGATCCGCGATCGCGCCGCTCAAGCCAAAACTCATCGATAAACCCGGTTCTTTGCGCAACCGCGTAATCCCGATGATGAAAGAGTGTTTAGAACTCATTCAATATCCTGATCAAAAAAAGGACTCTTGTCCAACTCCGTGTCTTCAGTCCCAGAATCTCCGAGGGGATCGCTTGGATCAAACGATTCGTTTACGGAAGGGACAAGTTTCGCCCTGCCGGCCTTGACGGATTTATCGATATTTGCAAGAGCGATTTCAAACTCTGCGAGTTTCTGATCCACGTAATCCAGGGCGGCATATTTCAAACGGGCTGCCTCTTGCTTTGCCTCTTGAATCATTCGATTGGCATTTTGATTCGCCTGTCTCGTGATCTCTGCCCGAGCAACCAGTCGTTCAGCTTTCGCTGTAGCGGCAGCGATAATCTCATCAGCCTCGAAACGAGCCTTATCGCCAATTTCGTGCCTCTCCCGAATAACAAGCTGAGCGTTGCGGATCTCGACAGGCAAAGCCTCAAGTGCGGCGTCCACTAAAAAAAGTATCTCGTCGCGAGGCACCAGTACGGAAGCTGAAAGTGGCATAGCCTTGGCATTTTCCATCAACTCGGCGATGGCCAACAGTGCCTCTTCGAGGGTGATTCTTTTTTCTGAATACTCGTTGCCGTCCAATGATCCGCCTATGGTGCTAACTATGGTGCCAACAATGCCGAAATGCCAATCAGCGAACGCCCTCTGCGAGAGCTAACGCCACCGGTGGAGGAACCATTGAGGATACATCTCCGCCGTAATGCCAAACCTCCCGAAGCAACCGAGATGCCAAAAAGGAGAACTCGGCGCTTGTCGGTATGAATACCGTGTCTATGCCCGAAAGCTGCCTGTTCATCTGTGCCATTTGAAGTTCATTCTCGAAATCTGACACCGCCCGCAAGCCTCTCACTATTACTGACGCTCCAAGCTCCCTCGCCAAGGTTACCACCAACGTGGACAGTCCAACTATCTCCACGTTGTTTATGTGAGCTACGCTCTTTTCGATCATCGCCTCCCTCTTTTCCAACGAAAACAGAGGGCCGGCCTTCTGCGGATTTCGCATTGCGGCAACTACTACCTTATCGAATAGTTGGGATGCCCTCTCAACTATTTCCAAATGGCCGTTGTGGAATGGATCAAAAGAACCGGGAAAAAGAGCGATAATCAACTAACTCACAGTGCCTTTCTCAATCGCCAGGATCTGAATTTGAAATCAGTGTCACTAATGTAGTTCCATACTTGCGTTCCACCAATTTCTCGATCCCCGTGGGTAGTTCTATCCGGCTTCCAGTTTCGCACACCATGATAGCTGCAGGAACTTGAAGCAATAGTTCATTCCAATCGTTGAAGACATAAGGGGGATCGAGAAATGCTATATCGAATCGATCTCCAGAGTAGCCCTTGAGAAAATCCTTGTATGTCGAGGTTCTTACCTTTGCGCGGCTGGGCTCTATACCTAGCCCGGCAAGATTTTCCTTTATAACCTTCACCGCGGCGCGAGACTGGTCAACAAAATGAACCTCCCTGGCTCCCCGCGACAGAGCCTCGATACCCAAGGCCCCAGTCCCTGCAAACAGATCCAGAACCAGTTTGTCTTCGATCCCGACCCGCGACCATAGTATATCGAAAATCGACTTTCTGACCCTTGAGGACGTGGGTCTAGTGGCTCCTGAAACATTTGAGAGCAGCTTTCGGTTCTTGTTGGCTCCAGTAAGGACACGCACAAAATAAAATTTAGCAAGCATGGGTCCAACAACCGCTAAGTAGTGAAGGTCACATTGCCCTTGAGTCAGAAGCACTGGCCAGATCTTCAGCTTCGAGGCTTCTTCGCTAGCAGTCCGGCACGACTCTTGCGAAAGACGCATCAGCTCAAAAAAAGGAACTCGCTTTCCTCAGGATCCTGGAACGCCCTTATTTCATCTGCAAGATGGGGATAGCTTTGCATTAGAGGATCGTCCCCCACAATATCCTTGGCTATCAGCTGAGCCGAGGCCACTAAATCCCTATCTCGAGCCAGTGAAGCCAGCTTTAGGTCGCTTCTGCCCTTTTGGCGGCGACCCATGATAGTTCCCTCGCCCCTTAGTTCAAGATCCTTTTCGGCTAGATAAAAGCCATCGGTTGACGCCACCATGGCCTCTATTCGCGGATTCGAAACATCCGGCTCCGTGAGACAAATCAGGTAACAATAACTCCTATGCTGCCCGCGCCCGACCCTACCTCTCAGCTGGTGAAGCTGCGCGATGCCAAACCTGTCAGCATTCTCTATGACCATGATGGTTGCATTGGGGACATCTACACCCACCTCGATGACTGTGGTGGCAACCAGAACATCCAATTGATGGATCCGAAACTTCTCCATCTGGTCATCCTTTTCTTTCGCAGTCATTTGACCATGCAACAGACCGAGCCTAAGACCCTTCAACTCGTTGGCGCCGAGCCGCTCAAACTCCTCTCTAGCGGATTTCGCTACCACCCGTTCCGACCCGTCCACCAAAGGGCATACTATGTAAGCCTGGCGGCCAAGGGCCACTTCAGAGCGAACCCGTTCGAATACCATTCCGTACTCGTCTCCGGTCTTCGCCCAGCGAGTGCGAATCGGTGTCCTACCTGGAGGAAGTTCATCGAGAACGGTGAGATCGAGATCTCCGAAAACCGTCATAGCTGCGGTGCGTGGAATTGGCGTCGCAGTCATTACCAGTACGTCAGGATCAAGCCCGTGCCCGGTCCTGGCCCGCTCTCTCAAAACCGCGCGCTGCTCGACTCCAAATCTATGCTGCTCGTCGACAACAACTGCGCCAAGGGCGCTAAACATCACTCCGTCCGAGATCAGAGAATGCGTGCCAACAACAATGTCAATTCGCCCACTGCCCAGCCCATCAAGAATCCTGCGCTTGGCCGCTCCAGGAGTCTTGCTCGACAGCATTTCCACCGAAATATTGCGCTCGCTGGATTCGAACAGGCCATCTTCGCTTGATCCTGGCACTTTAAACCCCTTCAGGAGATGTGACAGTGTAATCCAGTGCTGTTCAGCCAGAACTTCTGTTGGGGCCATCAAGGCTCCCTGATATCCGCCTTGTACGCCCATTAGAAGCATGCCCAGGGCAACCAAAGTTTTGCCAGAGCCGACGTCACCCTGAAGCAGTCTGTGCATTGGGATGGGAGACCGCATGTCATTGGCAATCTCGTCAAGCGCCCTCTTTTGGGCGCTGGTCAAATCAAAACTCAAGGATGCAAAAAACTCTGCGATAAGAGAGTTCGATCCTTCGCCCGCCCTCGCAGCTTCGGCTGGAAACAATCCTGCGTTCAAACGCGAAGTATGAACGATACTCCCAAAAATCGGTTCAACTGCATGTGAAATGCCCTTCGAGTTGTGAGCAGTTTCAACTTTCGACTTTCTGAGCATCAGCTGCAAACGAAGCAGCTCATCAAATGCCAGCCGGCGACGGGCAGTCATCACCTGCCCCATCGACGAAGGATTGTGAACCGCTTGAATGGCCGCAGACCTTCCCATCAGGCCGAGCCGGCTCAAAACTTCATCGGGAACAGGGTCGAAAATCTCGCCAGCCCTGTTCAAGGCATCGTCAACCAGTTTGGCTATCTCCCATGACGCCATGCCCGACTTCTCAGACTGAGGGTAGATAGGAACAATCCTGCCGGTGCGGTCACCTATCAAATCCACGATTGGATTGGACATCTGCGTCACGCGCCGAAATCGCTCCAATTTTCCAAAAAAGGCGGCCTCAACCCCCTCCTTCAGCTGCTTCGCCCTCCATGCCTGATTGAAAAAAATGATGTGAAGATAACCAGTGCCGTCGAAGGCGTCAACCTCGACGATTGTCTTGCCGGTGCGGGTACGGCGCACCGCAGTCCTGCGCACGCGCGCGAGGATCAGCGCCTCCTCGCCAACCGCCAAATCCACCAGTGAAGCCTGCCGGGTTCTATCCACGTACCGCCGGGGATAGAAGGTGATCATATCAAAAACTGATTCGACGCCCAGTTCCTGAAGCGCCTGGGCCTTTTTATCGCCTACTCCGCTCAAACGCGTAACCGGTAATGAAATTAGCGAAACTAGATCTCTGATGGTAAAACCTCTGGACTCGTATTTTCCCAAAGAAACCTTACTAATGACACCATATTACATGGCTGTAACTCCAAGTGGCATTTAGAGGTTATTCAATGCCAAACAGGTAAGGGTAAAGGGGCTGGCCGCCATGATGTATCTCAATCTCGATGCCGATCCAGGTCGCCGCGATCCATTCAGACAGCTCCCTTGTCACGGCCTGGGAAGAGCCCTCGCCTTCGATGATGGTGACAATCTCAGCACCCTCAAAGATCAGGCTTTGCAAGAGCTTTTTCGACGCTTCGGTAAGATCCGGCGCCACCGAACGAATTCCCTCTCTTGCAATACCCATGTATGCGCCTCTGATGATTTTCCCGCCTGACCAGGTTGATGATCTAACGGCCCTGGTAACTTCGCCGGCCACAACACGATCTACGCTTGCGCTCATGGTATCGATGTTCTCCGCCATCGACGCTGCCGGGTCAAACTCCATGAGAGCGGTAAAGCCCTCGATTATCCCGCTCGTCGGCAGGACGGAAACCTGACGCGAACTCAGTTCTGAAGCGAGTTGGGCAACGGGAATAATGTTGGCGTTGTTGGGAAGAATAATTACTTCGTCGGCCTCGAGCTCGTCGATAGCCGACAAGATGTCAGCCGTCGAAGGATTCATGGACTGTCCGCCCATGACGATCCTGTTTACCCCCATCGAACGGAATATGCGGCCGATTCCCTCGCCGTTGGCTACCGCGACAACCGCCGTCATTGCGCCCTCGTCAGA
>JAJYFX010000150.1 GCA_021785315.1 Actinomycetes bacterium
TTCATCACGTTGGTTACCGCGTAACCAATTGCGCTGAGGTCCTAGACAAAGTCAAATCTCTGGGATTTGAGGTTCTTGATGAATTTCCGCGACCGGGATCTCGGGGAACCACTGTGGCTTTCGTTCATCCCAAGGCGGCATTTGGCACTCTAATCGAGCTGGTTCAGATCTAGGAGATCACATGGGCCGGCGGCCCTCCAGAGCTCTTCCAAGGGTCAGCTCGTCTGCATACTCAAGGTCGCCCCCGACTGGAAGCCCGCTGGCTATCCTGGTCGCCGCGATCCCGGTCGGACCGAGAAGGCGTGAAATGTACATGGCCGTTGCCTCACCTTCCAAATTTGGATTAGTACAGAGGATGACTTCTTTGACTTTCTCATTTCCAAGGCGGATCAACAATTCTTTGACGCGTATCTGTTCTGGTCCGACTCCATCCATGGGGCTGAGAGACCCTTGAAGGACGTGGTAAAGACCGTTGTATTCTCGCGTCTTTTCAATCGCCACTATGTCTTTCGGCTCCTCCACAACACAGATAATCGAATGATCCCTCCTTTGGTCACGACAAATTTCGCATGTCTCGGAATCCGAAATGTTAAAACATATCCTGCACCAGGTCGAATTCAAACGAGCTGTGGTAATGCTCTCAGCCAGGCGCAACGCGTCAGTCTGATCTATCTTCAGCAAATAAAAGGCAACGCGCTGTGCTGATTTGGGGCCTATTCCAGGGAGCTTTCCCAGCTCATCTATGAGCGCCTGCACTGACTGGGTATACATTCGATAACTGCCTTTTCAAATTGTCAACTTTGTAACTTACGCATTGAGGAGAAGACCCTCCGGGCATCAAAATCAAGATTCAATCTTTTTGGCTCCGGGAAATATCTCGAGTATTTCAGACTCAGCGCCCCCGGTGGCGACCTCTTGGGCGGTCGAAAACTGCTCTATCAGCTCAGCGGCGTTGTCTGGCTCGGGAACACTTTGTGGAGCATGCCCAAGTCCTTCATCGGAAATCAACTCGACCGATAAATCAGTCCTAGAGTAAAAGTTTGCGATGGCCTGTGACACATCGCTCAGTTTTGCCAAAGCGCGACTCCTGTGGGCCTCATTGGGAACCGAAACCACCACTCTTGAGGAGCCGACTGACTCCACTCGTGCCGCAGCGAAAAGCGCCCGGGCCTTGCCGGCAAGCAACGGTAGAATTTCCTTCTTGAATACCCGATTGATATCTCCTATCCCGAGTGGCTCCGCGCCTGGAGGCATATCTTGAGTCTCCTCACTGGAAACGTTTGCCACTGATGGCGGTAGGCTTTCCACGGCCGCAGAAGACGACGACTCTACTGAAGCAGGACCATCGGATTTGTGCCCGGCATCTTCGGTTAAAGGCGCCGCCTGGCCGACTGAGGTACCAGGGGATTGCGCACCTGATATTGCGCTTCTGAGACGATCCATGGTATCTCTGGACCGACCATGAGGATGCGATGGAGCCTCATTGATTCTTTCCCGGACTTGTGCCGGTCCGCCGGGTCCGGCCGGCCTAGGCTGAGGTCGATCATTCTGCGAAACTTCCGTGGATTGAGCCAGGGCTTCATTTTTTTTATCGGTCGTATCCGCGTGCGATTTCCCAACTTTTATAAGCGATATTTCGTGCTCTAAGGCCCTTATTCTCTCGGATAGTGCGGCTACTTCCGGATCAGAATCTCCGCCGATTAGCCGGATCAGAGCGACTTCTAGCAAGATTCTCGGATCGAGAGAGTCCTTCATGGAATCGAGTGTCCTGCCCAGTACAGAAAGTGCATTCACAAGCCACTTTGACGAAAACGGCTGCTCCGCTATACGGCTCTCGGCATCGCTGGCTCCAATCGAGCTGAGAAATCCAGAGCGAAAGATGCTGATGAGATCATTACAGATTTTTTGAGAATCTCGTCCTGACCGCAGGGCAGTGTCCAATGCTGACATTACCGCCTGTGCGTTGCGCGCCCCTAACGCTCGCACGACCTCTTCGAGATCGCCTCGTGATTCCGGAACATACCCTAGTGCGACAATTTGGTCCAAATAGGACAGGGTATCCCTTGCCGACCCTCCCCCCTTGCTAGTAAGCCAGCTAAGGGCGGCTTCATCAAGATTGAGATTCGCTTTTGCCTTAACAGACTCGATCAGCTCCCCAAGGGTGCCGTCGTCAAGAAACCGGAATTCGTAGTGCTGCGTACGGCTCTTAATGGTCGGAATGACCTTTTGCGCGTCTGTTGTGGCAAGGACAAAGACGACATGGCTCGGAGGCTCTTCCAGGGTCTTCAAAAGCGCGTTGGAGGCCGCAGAAGAAAGCATATGAACTTCGTCGATGATGTACACTTTCCATTTCCCCATGGTGCCCGTCGGAGCCAGCGCTACAAGGGCCCTCATGTCCTCGACCTTCGAATTAGAGGCCGCATCGAGTTCAACAACGTCGAACGACCGGCCCTCTGTTATCGAAAGGCAGGAACTGCATTCACAACATGGTTCGCCATCGACGGGAGCCAGACAGTTTAGAGCCTTGGCCAAGATCCTCGCCGTCGACGTCTTGCCGGTGCCCCTGGGGCCTGAAAACAGGTAGGCATGGGATACGCGGTCTTGACTAACCGCATTTTGCAGCGCCTTAGTGACGTGCTCCTGTCCCAGCACCTCAGAAAATCGCTGAGGCCTGAAGCGCCTATAGAAAGATGTGTAGGTGGGTAATTCAGCCACAATTGGAGACTACATCGCAAGAGAGACTTAAGAGTCCAAAGTGTCAATTTGATGACAAGAAGCGAGAAGACCGACGTCCAGCGGACATCGATTTGAACACTCCAGTAAAGCGCGTAACCTTTAGTCGCTTCGTGCGATGGCCAGACTTGCTGCGGCACCCCTGGTGATCCGCTGAGAGCTGCTGCCTTCCGACCCTGACTCGGTTCACAGAGCCAGGCCGCGCAGGGCCCAGCCACCGCACGAAACGACTTATCAGGTACCTAGAATAGCGTGTTGATACTTGGAGAGGTGCGAGAGAGGCCGAATCGGCGCGACTGGAAATCGCGTGTGGGGCAACTCACCGTGGGTTCGAATCCCACCCCCTCCGCCAGGTAGGACTAGCAGCGCCCAAAAGGGCGCTGCTAGAGGCCGCTTTTATTGCTGGTTATCCTGGCAGGCGCGCAATAAATGGGGGCAAGTTTTTGATAAAAAATCAAGAAGATTACCCGGCAGACGGCGATGAATCTTTTATGCGCCTGGCGTTGGACGAAGCAGAACTAGCCGCCCTGGAAGACGAGATCCCGGTCGGCGCGGTCTGCGTCAAAAATGGGCAGATAATTTCTCGAGCCCATAACGCCAGGGAATCCACTCAAGATCCAACTTCGCACGCAGAACTGATTGCGATTCGTCGAGCGGCCAAGGTGCTAAAAACGTGGAGGCTGAACGACTGCACACTCTACGTCACATTGGAACCATGCTTGATGTGCAGTGGTGCGATCATCAACTCAAGGATTAGCCGCGTGGTATTTGGTCCATATGATCCCAAAGCAGGAGCCCTTGGTTCTCTTTACAACGTTGGAAGCGATCCCCGGCTAAACCATGAAACCATGGTTGTTGGAGGCGTGTTACAAGAAAATTCCAGCAAGTTGCTTTCTCGGTTCTTTCAACGACTGCGCAGCCACTAATCTGTTCGCCGGAGGGATGCGAGAGCGGACGAATCGAACGGTCTCGAAAACCGTCGTGTCGAAAGGCACCGTGGGTTCAAATCCCACTCCCTCCGCGCCGTTATGTATGAGGGTTTCGCGGGCAGCGAACCCTCGTACACGCCCATAAAATCCGCATCCATTTCTATGAGCGCGATACAAGAAATGCGGTGCCGAATATCGAGGAAGCAGATGTCCGCTCCGTTAAGGTCGTATTTGGTATCTTCGGGACATTAATTTCCAGCCTTGCGATTTAGGAGAGATTTTTCGCGGCGGCCAGCAGGCGAAAACCAACAGCCACCTTGGGTATTCAGCGTGCTAAGGCCAACTTATCTGGCGGCTTTTTACATTCCCGCCATGGTTGCCAGCACCTGCCTTGTCCCAGCAGCGTTATCCGACCAGACCTGCAATGTGGGAAAATCACCAATATTGTCATCGAACAGTTTCATCTGATGGACAGCCATCGCTTCAATGCAGCTGGCGATCTCCTGTCCCGCCTGTGTCCACAACTCTTCTAGAACAAATCTCTTCCTCCCGACCCGAAGGGCCAGTCCAAGCTGCTGCGCGAGATTGGCGATGTCCCAGTGGGTCAATATGATCCCTGAGCGGCCTGGGGTGGTGATCCAGCTAATCAACTCCGAGGAAGAACCGGGCACTACGAGACCGTCGTCATTCGCCTGCGGGCCAGGAGCAACGTCTTGACATTCGCCGACCAGGACCGAGAGAAGATCCAGGGCGCAGGAGACCCAGCCCAAAAGCGGTCTAGGAGCCACCTCCCCCGCCCTCAGAAGATAAGCGGGAAGCCACGCGGCGAGGTGATCGTTGACCAATACCGACCTTGCTCTCGACACCGAGGCAAGCCGGCTTTCATCCTCTGGGTTAGAACCAGCACCCGCGAGCTCAGCCTCTTTGTTCAAGATCTCCGATAAGAGCCGGAGAAGTGGCGCGAGATGGTCGGGATCAGACGGAGTCGGGATTCCGAGCGCCGAGTAAAAGCCTGCTATCACCGATCTGCTCCTGCCGCCTATATTGCCGTCCGAAGAGAGATATATTGAAGCAAATGGCGGAAGCTCCTTGACAAAAAGCTGATACAGGTCGGATGAGGACACGCCCTGGACGCCAAGTGACGCAGACAACTCCTCTCCCAACGATGACGCTTCCGCCACCTCAGCCAGCGTGGCGGCAATCTGGGCGCAACCCGCCAGCTCTCTTGGGGACATGTCCGCTCCCGCCATACCTCTCTTCGATGACAGAGCCGGCATCTCAGTCCCTTGGCGGCAGCATCGACGCAGCCTTAGTCGGTTTGAGCGGCCTCATCAGCCATCTGGGCCTTCGGGTTCCATCCGGAGAGACGGCATAGGCGTCGCGCGTCAGCTCAAGCCAGCGCCGAAAGACCTCCTTCGACATTGACCTGTCAACATAAACCTCTCCGAAGGTGTCTCCGGGTTGCGCAAGCTCAACCCGGACTGCCTGGTGCCAGCAGTGCATTCCGGAAACTGGATCAGGGTGTACCGGGAAGATGAGGTTTTGATGCACTCCGACATCCTGCCACCAGAACCTGGTGGTGTCCTTGTCCTCGGATTCATACGGCTTCGGAGCAGCCTTTGGCACTAGCCGCCTGTCGTCGCCCGAGGAGTCTATCGAAGCCGTTCTCATCATGTATGAATTAACATCCTCGGTCAGCTTCCACCGGCCCATGTGATGGGAGCATGCCACCACGCCTGGGCGAATCCCTTCGGTTATCCAGGGCTTTGCCACAAAATAGCCGATCTCCGAGTTAACCCTTATCAGGTCTGTCTCCTTTATGCCGAGTCTTTCGGCATCGACCGGGTTTATCCACACCGGGTTGGTATGGGCTATCTCATCGAGCCACTTCGAGTTCGCGGAGCGGGTGTGAATTTGCACCGGAAGCCTGAAGGTAGAGAT
>JAJYFX010000151.1 GCA_021785315.1 Actinomycetes bacterium
TGGCTGCCAGGTTGACGGCTATGTGCACCCCTGTGGGACGCCCCCGCCGTTGGCGCTAAAATCTATTTCAACGCCAACGTCGCCTGCAAAGGCATGGCCAAAGATTTGAACTCTATTAAAAACATCCACCCCAATCTCATACCTTTCCCGAAGGAAAAGATGGAGATAGCGTTTTAAGGCCGGCGGAGGGAGAATGCTGGGCGGAAGACCATTCCAATCCTTCGGTTTCAGCGAACGAATAATACTGGTTTTGGCCCGCAATGATGATGTGATCGTGAACGACTATGTCGAGTTCACCAAGTATGACTCCGAGCTTCTTTGTTAACCGCCGATCGGCATCCGAAGGGAGGATGCTTCCGCCGGGGTGGTTATGGGCGAGGATCACGGCTGTTGCATGGTGCTTGAGGCAAATCTCAATGACCTGTCTGGGGAAAACGGCAGCCCGGTTTACAGTTCCTTTCTGCACCTGTTCGACAGCGATCAATTTGTTTTGGCTATCGAGAGCGAGAACGCAGAAAACTTCGTTCCTCTTTGTCCCAATAAGAGCCTTGAGGTATGTGACGACAGCCTCGGTCGAATCAAGAGTTTTGCAAGTCAGCCAGCGGGAAGAGTAGTAATAATCGTGCAACCGAGAAACAATGGCGATCAGGACGGCGGAATGGCCCCCATTCCCTCGACACGCAAAAGATTTTGGATCGGAGCGTCGAATATTGAGGACAGATTGCACCCGAATTCATTTAAAAGGCGCTTAGCAAGCGTCCTGCTTTTGGGGCCGGGCACCACTACTGTCCGGTAAAATTTGAATTACTAGCTGCAAATAGTTGATTTTCAACGTTCTTTGACAAAATATTTCGTTTTCGATTTCAATTTCGACCGGTGGTACCCTTCCAGTAACCTTTGGGAGGGTGACCATGAATTCCGGCAAGACCGTTTTCCGGCAACTGCTCCAGTTTCTCCCCCGGCCCGACTTCAATCTTTGCGTTCGCCGGTATCGAGGAGAGCACTGGGTAAAGACTTTCACCACTTTCGATCAGTTCCTCTGTCTGGCTTACGCTCAGATGTCGGGACGTGAGAGTCTGCGTGACATTGAAACCTGTCTCAATTCCCATCGAGACAAACTCTATCACATCGGTTTTCGTGGCGCGGTTTCCCGGACGACTCTCGCCGATGCCAATGAACGTCGCGATTACCGAATCTTTGAGGACTTTGGCCACGTTCTTATCGGTATAGCTCAAGGTCTTTACAGGGATGAGGCTATCGCCGCTGATTTGGAGCAGCCACTCTTTGCCTTTGATTCCACCGTGATCGATCTGTGTCTGTCGCTGTTTCCATGGGCCGAATTTCGCAAAACAAAAGCTGGGGTAAAGATGCACACGCTCATTGACCTGCGGGGCTCGATCCCAACGTATGTCGCGGTCACACCCGCCAAGGTTCCCGATGTCAAAATGCTCGACCAGATGCCAGTCAGCGAAGACGCCATTTATACAATGGATCGTGGTTATGTCGATTTTGCCCGACTGTACGCCATCCATAAACGCGCAGCCTTCTTCGTTGTCCGGGGAAAGCAGAACCTGAAGTTCAAGCGGCTTTATTCTTCGCCGAAGGACAAAGATGCCGGAATCAGAGCCGATCAGGTCGTCCAGTTAGCGACACAGAAATCGAAAAAGGCTTACCCTGAAAGGCTCCGTCGGGTCAGCTATTTTGACAAAGAACGAAAGAAGCGGCTCGTGTTTATCACAAACAATTTCGACATTTCGGCGAAGCAGGTTGCCGACATCTATAAGCAACGCTGGCAGGTGGAACTTTTTTTTAAATGGGTCAAGCAGCACCTGCGGATCAAGTCGTTTTACGGAACCTCGGTCAATGCTGTGAAAAGTCAAATTTGGGTTGGACTGTGCATCTACCTCCTTGTGGCCATCGCCTAAAAACGGCTCCGAATTCAGTGCTCGCTCTACACTTTTCTACAAATTCTGGAGGTCAACTTATTCGAGAAAAAGTCAATCATATTGTTAACTTCCGAAGCTCTCAAGCAAACTATCGAAGAGCATTGTCCGTCGAACCAATTGACTTTATTTGGAAATTAACCGGACAGTAGTGTCCCTGAATAGTAAGCAGCGACAGGGAGTACTCGAATTGGGGTTCCAGGGAATTCTCGACACCGTTGTTCACCTCAACCAAGCGAATATAAATTCCCAGGTAAAGGAGTTGAGGGGCATCGTGGATATGACAGAACACAAACTCGAATTACCATCCATGAACCCACTACCGGACATAATTTACTATTCACTGATTTTCGCATTCAGCGGCTTTTGGCCGAGCTGCGCATGCCTGGGATCTTCCGAGGACCGGCAAATACGCCCCAAATTTGGCTAGACGGAATAGACGGGCGTATCTAAGGCTCCTGCTCCGAGACGGTTATTTTTGCCCATCCCCTCGAAAGGTAAAATTCCCTTTCAGCTAGCCGGCAAGGCACATTCACTTTGCTCCTGCAGCATTTTACCGTGCGTTTTCAGCAGACCCGGGTAGATGAAAATATTTTTTGGCCTGGACATTTTTCACCGGGAAGGATGGATAAATATCAGCCCCCTCCTGCGAACGGAACCTTTAGCGCCCCGTGTCTCGAAAAGTATACTTCTTGGGACATCGCCGTTGACGTGTCTCTTTTTATGTCCCATAATGGCATTCTTACATGGTCTTAGGGATTATGGAACATTGAGAAGGGGCGAGGATGGCAATAATCGGGTACGCGAGGGTAAGTTCCGTCGGACAGAGTCTGGATGTCCAAATCGACAAGCTGAAACATTGCGAGAAAATCTATCAGGAGAAAAAAAGCGGCACGTCCGGCAGAAACCCCCGGTTGGAAGCATGCCTCGAATATGTCAGGGAAGGTGATATTCTTGTCGTTACCCGGTTGGATCGCCTGGCGCGCTCGACACTTCATCTGTGCCAGATCGCGGCCGAACTCGAACGGAAACAAGTCAACCTGAAGGTACTCGATCAGCAGATAGATACGAGCGACGCCACCGGGCGCCTTCTCTTCAATATGCTCGGGGCAATCGCCCAATTCGAAACAGAGATACGCGCCGAACGGCAGATGGATGGCATTCAGAAGGCAAAAGACCGGGGCGTGCGCTTTGGACGAAAAAAGCAATTAACAGAGCAACAGGTAATCGAACTCCGGCGCCGGAGAGAACAAGGGGATCTAATCAAGACTTTGATGAAGGACTACGGCCTTTCAAAGGCGAGCACATATCGTTACCTTGGCCAATCATGCGTCCTCTCAGGCGCCAAGGTATAATTGATCCAAAGAGACAGATAATGGGAACCCGAACCGAACAGGCAAAAGAAATCCTCGAAGGCGCCACGGAAGATACACCGGAAAACATGCGGCACACTGGGTGGCATCAATGCACTGACGTACTGGATGAAAATCAGGCATTGTTCGCAATAGAAGACCAGCTTGGCGATCCGGATTATACGGTTTCCGCGACCAAGACTTGTGCAGGATTCATTGTGTGGAACCATCTAGCCTAACGACTGCATCGAGTGCGCGAAGACCACGCGAACCTCTCGCCGCATGCAGTGATGTGATGACAACAGCACGCTGGCGAAGCAACCGCTATCTCCACTTTCCCAGAGGGCGTCGCCCATCGAATCGTTGCCGTTCTCCGGCGCTCACCACGAGCCTCTTTTACCTGTCATCATGTTTCCCTGAAGCCCTCCTGCCCTACCTGGAGCGCTGTAGCGCCAAAAGCCGCAGCATCTTTAAAAAACGACCCCTCTAGAATGGCCCACAATCCATTTTTTCGACCAGGCCTATATTGCCGGCGAAGTACCCGACACGAAGGCCCACCAAGACATCAGCATTCGACCTAATCCAGTCGAGCAATGCCAACTCCTCCAGGTCGTCACCTCCACGTTCCTCTAAGAACCGGCCAACCACGGCATCCACTTTCGCACGATCGACTGCGCAGCCTCGCGCAAGGAGCTTTGCCGATGCGACGTGCCGCACGCCTAACTCGATCCTGACAGCGAGTTGCTCAAGTTCGGCCCCATCAATGTTGCCCGCATGGTCTGCGACAGCACTCACCCCGCGAAGCACCCACCCCCACTGCTGAGCGACGTAGCCATGTAAGAAGATGGCTATCTGCTCCACCTGTTCCTCGAACCCCTCGGGCGGTTCGCCATCAGTGGTCTCCAGCCACTCCTTTGCAGCAGACTTGAGGTCTCGCGATCGGATGGTCAGAAACGCTATCTCTTCGACGGGTAATCCGGATAGCCAGGCGAGAAGCACGGTGGTGAAGCTCTCGGCGTTCACCGGGAATCTGCGTCGACCTATGCTTTGGAAGGCTCCGCTCTGAATTTCAGCGACAAATACTACATCCTCAGAGAGTTCGGCGCGAAGCCCGGCGATGAAAGGAATCCATTCGATAGAATGCCGCCGTCGCAGCGCCCGCCCTTTGCCAGGTTCTGAAAGTGGATCGTAATCGCGCAAGAATTGCGCGAGCGCAATCCCTGATCGCGGCGACAGTCCCGTGACCAGCACAGTGTTGCCAAACTCCGTGAGATGAAGAGGGCTACCTCTAACGAGCACGGGGTAATCCGGTTCAGCGAGCATGTCCGCGCTGAACTGAGTGACAGTGTTCCTGACGTGGGTTAGAGCATCGGGAAACCGCGATGCGAAGAGCGACGAAGTGAATCGCCCCTCTTCGTGACCTTCGTCGGGCGATCGTGCGCCGATGTACGCGAGGAACTGGGACTCAAGCACGGCGTCTATCTCAACGAGGTGCGACTCGTCAGCGACTTCAACAGCATCGGCAACCCCAGACTTCAGCTCGGCGGCTCCAGAGAGCACATAGCGGCGCACGTATTCACGGTACCGTGCGTGGTAGTTGTTGTCATGACTGGGGTCCCTTCCGGGGTTGTCGACGATAACCGTGTCCCCCTCAGCAAACTCGCCGGCCCGGCCGCAACGGCCCGCAATGTTTCGGAAGAGAAGGGGTGGCATCGGGCGTTGGTGCCCAAAGAGCCACCGGCGCCAATCGGCCATTACGACGACACGGAACGGGAGATCAACCCCTTCGGCAAGTGTGGTCGTTGCGGCGACAATGGCGAGAGCCCGGTTTTCCATGAGATCCTCGAGGTGTTCGCGCACCCAATTCGGAAGTGAGGCGTTGTGGTAGGCAACACCGTGCCGCAGGCAAGTCCGGAGGGTGAAGAGGTATGGACACCGACGCACCAGGAGCCCTTCCAGTATGCGGGCCGGATGGTCCTCCTCCACCTCGTGTAGCCTCTCGGCGACAACTGACGCGAGGAACCGGGTCTGATTGCGTGTGCTGGCCAGGATCAAGACGGGGAGTTTGAATCGTCTGTACTGATCGATGGCCACAGTCGCGACGTTCGTGGTGACATCGAGGTCATACTGCTTCAACAGGTGAGCATACGTCGTACTAGGTGCGGTGTCTAGGTGATGTGGGAATGGAACTGGGCCGGACCAGACCGGCGCAGAAGGATCTGCTGGCGGGCGTAGATAATCCCCTGGCGTGTAGTAGCGCGCCCTCTCGTCAGGTCCTGCGATGGCTAGCCGCCTCGCAGTCG
>JAJYFX010000152.1 GCA_021785315.1 Actinomycetes bacterium
GTTCCAAATGCGCATATATCCTCAACAAGTACCACCTCTTCGCGAATTAGCACCGATTCGACTTCAAATATAAGCCTGTCCAGAATCGTTGTCAGTTCACCGTTGGTCGAGTCTTCCAAAGGAATTATCCCAAGACAGCCCGGCATATAATTGACGGTCTGAATAATCTCCGCCACCGAAGACATCGGTAAACGTTCTGGATCAGTCACTGTCGTGAGCAAATCAATGGCTCTATGGTCGGAAGTACCGGCAGGTCCGAGATAACAAACAATCACGCAAGTGATCCTAGTTTCCAAAACCCATGCCCACATCAAAATTGACCTTGATTAGCTGGACATTTTCAGATCTCTTTTGAAATAACTCTCACTTATTTCGAACGTCGCTACATCAAAGCAGCCGGTCGGAAAACTTAGTAGTAAATGCAGGACGGCATGAAACCCTTCAACGCGAGGATTTTAGCGACGCTCGCTTCCGCTTCGACCCGCTGGAAGGCCGAGGACTCTATCGCTTGGGACAATGCTCGGCGCACGGAAATAAAATTAGCCGTTTGATTAGGATTCCCAGAAGCAAGCATCACCATGTTGACTCCCCCTTCGGCAGACTCTACAGCCGCCTTGGCCAGATCAGGCTGATACGAAGCTATCGACACAGTCTCCAAGGAATCACTCATGATCAGTCCTCTAAAACCGATCACCCTTCTCAATACTGAAATGGCCTTGGAACTTAACGAAGCTGGGACCCCGTTGGTCAGTCCAGGGACAGAAGCATTAGAAATCATAACTGCCTTGGCATTTTGAGCCAAAGCTTGAAATGGAATCAGTCCAGTCCTCAACAGTTTCGGATACGGCAAAGTAATGGCGGCGGCAAAATCCGTGTTGCCGCTAGCACCGCCCAGACCCGGGAAATGTTTGATCACACTCGTGACCCCAGCCTTTGCCAAGCCAGCGATAAATGCATTGGCGTATTTCACCGTCGTCGATGCATCAGCGGAAAATGATCGCCTCCCGTCAGGATTCGTACTTGAGGGCCCCGGACCAGCATCCAGGTCAACAACCGGGGCAAGATCCATATCTACCCCCAGTGACCGCATTCCCTGGCCCACTTTGTAGCTCAAGTTCTCAACCTGAGAAATGGACATGGTTGCGGCCATAGATCTAGGCCATGGCATCGAAGCTACCAAAGCCGACAATCTTTGTATCCCTCCGCCTTCCTCATCAGTCATAAAGATCGGAGTTACAGCCCCGGTGGCAGACTGTTTCAAATTAGCGATTTCGCTCTTAAGGTTAGGTGACGGTGAATTACCCATTAGCACTATCCCGCCAACTCCATCTCGGACAGCCTGGCTGATATCAGACAGTGCGCCCATATTTGCTGAAACTGCAAGCATCTGGGCAGCCAATCTGTCGCTGCTCCATTTACCAATGTCGACGCTCGATGCACAGGGAGGGAAAGTTTCCTGCTCAAACGATGGAGCAGTTGTAGAGCTAGATGATCCTTCCGGTAACGAGCTAATAGGCTTTGTACTTGGATGTGATGCAGTAGCAGAAGGCTGGGCTCCACTGCAGCTGGCTGCGACCATCGCAAATGTCAACATTAATGCGATGCCGGCAGCTCGAGTCCAGGAATGCCTAACTTTCAAACTCAGCTCCCCCGTTTACCAATCTGTTCAAGTATAGGACTCAGCAATGGTAAGCCGAAAATGTCGAGCACCGCCCCACAATGGGTCGACACTATTGGCTGCAAGTCATTTAAAAGTACCAATCCCATAATCAGGTACTGGGTAATTATCGCTTAAACCAGTATCTGGGCGCTTGAGACCCTTAACGCAATTTGAATGGCGTCGACCAGCGCCCCTAATCCCATCGGCATCACCATATCGGTGACCGCGAGACTCAAATCCCAAAAGTCATGCTCAGTTAAAGGCTTCATTTGCACGAGGCCGCTAATCCCGTATAAATCAGAAGAGCCAGCTCGCAACGGAATTCTTAGCTCAGATATTTACCGTGATGAGGGAGTTTATAGTGGGCCGTACAGGACTTGAACCTGTGACCCCTTGCGTGTCATGCAAGTGCGCTACCAGACTGCGCCAACGGCCCATAGGAGAAATATGCTAGCCCAGTCATACCTTCAACAGGACCAGTTCCACGCCTTATTCGGTAAAAGCTCAGAAATCAACTCGGAAAACTGAAACTCTTTATATATCGAGGCGGCGAGCGGAATCGAACCGCTGTACAGGGCTTTGCAGGCCCTTGCCTATGCCACTCGGCCACGCCGCCTAGTTCGCTTAAACCATAATTGAATTCGCAGCTAAGTTAGGCCCTTCTACACCAACTGTGAGCAATTTCCCGCTACTTTGTAGATGGCCCACCCGTAAATACATTCTTATTCAAAGCGTAGAGGAACTATCAGATGGCCATTCTCAAGACCAGACGCAGCAAGTGGATTACAGGCTCAATTGTCTTGATCGCAATGGTATTAGGAACTCTCTTCGGTCTGCCCTCGGGCGGTAAATCGCACAGTCTCCCACTAACGATGGGCAGTATGAGCGCTGCGTCATACTTCGCTCCGGTGACGCCTTCTGGGGTTGTCCCGCAAAATGTCCTCGACGCCCTTTTGATACCTCGGAACTCAACTAGAACGGGCTGGCGAAATTATGACCGAGGCAACGGCCAATACGACCGCCAAATCAACATCCTCGTTCGAGCAAATCCGAGCTCCACAAAGACATTCTTCATTTTGGCTCTAAAAAACCAAGCCTGGAAGATCATAAATACACGTTCTGTTCCCAATGGATATGAAATACTCGCACTGCACGCGGGGTCGGACGGATACTTCTGGGAAATCGGGGTCACGATTGCCACAAACCGTCCCGCCGCGAAGCAGGGCTCACAGCCAGTATCGGCCCCGGCTAGCAGCTCCGGAGAAAGCCAAGTGGCGCTGAGACTGCTGCAATATGAAGCCGCCTAACGAATTTTTTCCGAATCCAGACCGGCAAGGCCGTCGACGCTAGCCAAATTGTTCATCTTCCTATATTCAGCCAATCCGTCCGGGCCTTTTCTCTCGATCCATTCGTCAATAGTCGGACGATGCCCGACGAAGTCCATAATTGGAACTCCGTTACCGCAGCTGGTCGACACTCTTTCAATGTCAACTGCAATTACTGCTCTTATGCCGAGACTCTTGCCGACTCGGGCCGTCATAACCTCAAAGAATTCATCGGTCGGTTCGAAAACAACGCCGTGTCCGTGTAAGCGGAGAATCAACGGCTTGGGACCAAATGAGCAAAACATCAATACAACGCGCCCGTTTTCCTTGAGGTGAGCAATGGTCTCGATTCCCGATCCAACAAGATCCAACCAGCCAACCCTCCTCGGTGAATCGATATAGAAGCTCCAATCCACTGGACGGGGCGAGCAGTTGATGTGGCCCCCAGATCCGCTTGGTGCGCTAGCCACGAAACAGACCGCTGATCCTTTTATGAACTCGATTTGGTTACTCGTCAGCTCCGGTCTTACTACACCCATTGATTCGACTCCTTCAATACAACGATGTTGGGCAATGACACGAGTCCCAAGGCTATCCTCATTAGGATTGAACCGTGGATCAGACCCCAATTAGGCTCACCAAGTACAGTCACGGCGCTGGCTGAGCCTGCAAGCTCTCGCCGAGCTACCTGACTCAGGTACTGAGCCAACTGCCAATTCCTAGCCATCCTAATCTGTTGGTAGGCACCGACAGCGGAGACGACGCTGCCATCTGGCAAATTGCACCCGACCGAGCATTCGTTGTAACGGTGGACTTCATCACTCCAATCGTGGATGATCCATATGTCTGGGGACAAATTGCAGCCTCCAATGCAGTCAGCGACGTTTACGCCATGGGAGGCGATCCAATCTTGGCACTCAATCTCGTCAACTGGAACACTACCGAACTTCCATCGTCTTTTCTGGTGGAGCTGCTACAGGGTGCATCCCAAAAGGCGGTTGAAGGCGGGTGGCTAGTAGTGGGTGGACATTCCGTCGAGGACCCAGAACCAAAATATGGCATGTGCGTCATCGGCGAAGTCAACCCGGCAAGGATTCTCAAGAATACAGGGCTTCGCCCTGACGATGTACTGATTCTGACAAAACCACTCGGAACCGGCGTCCTCACTACCGCCATAAAGGCCCAACTGCTGAGCCAGGAGCTGCAAAATAGCGTCATCCGCTACATGCTGCAGTTGAACAGGGGAGCCAAAAATGTGGCGGTCAAATACGGCGCTACCGGCGCTACCGACATAACAGGCTTTGGACTCCTCGGGCATCTCCGAAAAATGATCGCAGGTCAAAACTTGGACGCCCATATCGACATCGAGAAAATACCGTTGATTGACGGCGCCTACTTCTATGCCAAAAGCAATATCATGCCAAGCGGATCGAAGCGAAATCTGGAGTGGGTCACAGAAAGCGTAATCGCGCATGGCCAAGACGAGACCGACCTGATTCTGCTCGCCGACGCCCAAACGTCTGGTGGCCTCCTCTTTGGAGTCAATCCTGCAAACGTAGAATCCGCAATGCGGGAGTTAAAACATTTGGGTTCTGATGCGGCAGTCGTAGGAAATTTAAAAGCTGGTACGGGTCAAATCCTGATTTCCCCGGGACATTTGCAGCACTAATTTCCAAACTCGGAATAACTGATGTGCCATTATAGTTGATTAAGCAACTACCAACTATCTAAAATTCACGAGGCTCAACATGTCCAGCGTCAAAATCTTGGCACTTTCCGGAAGCACCAGAAACGGTTCTTACAACACCGCGCTCTTGCGAAATGCGCAGCTTTTAGCACCCAAGAATACGGTTATCGAGATCTACCAAGGACTCGATAAGTTACCGTTCTATTCCGAGGATCTAGACGGAATCGGGCTTCACGCTGAAGCCAAAAGACTGAGAGAAGAAATAGCATCGGCTGACGGCGTCCTCATTGCGACGCCAGAATATAATTATTCGCTCACGGCGGTTTTAAAGAACGCGCTTGACTGGGCGTCAAGACCATCAGGAAGACACGTATTCGTGAATAAGCCTGCTGCGATAATTGGAGCTTCTGCAAGCATTCTTGGTACGGTACGGGCCCAGCTCCATACCCGGGATGTACTTCATGCCCTGCAGGCCGATGTCGTCTCGCGGCCTGAAGTATTGGTAACGCAGGCTGGCAGCAAATTTGACCAACAGGGTCGCCTGGCGGATGAGACCACGCAGACATTCCTTCGGCAGCTCCTTGACGGCCTCGTCGCAAAGATAGAGTCCCGGCGGATCCTTTCCCAAATGAGCCAAGAAGCAGCCTCATAGACGGGTTAATGAACTCCAATCACATTCTGAAATAAAACTCCAGGGAAACTGAGAAGAGTCGGCGTTCAATACCTAGGGCTTCCTCGATTCCTCTGGCACTTTAGCTCGCACTGATACCGACAATAGGCTTGTTCAGAGTGTGGCCGCCCATGGAGCCGTAGAACACTGCGTCACCGAAGGAGAAGATTCCGCCGTCCGAGGCCACCTCCCAGTATCCTTTGCCGTCGGGCGTAGAGGCTATCCCGACAATAGGCTGGTTC
>JAJYFX010000153.1 GCA_021785315.1 Actinomycetes bacterium
AACTCGAGTTTTTGCAGACTCCCCGGGGAACCCGCACCACATTCCTGCTCGACAAAGCCACGGGATACCAAGCATCAGGGATAACAATGGCAATGTTTGAAATCGGGCCGGGTCGTGCGCAGTCAATGCATCGTCATCCCGGCGAAGCCTGGCTCTATGTGGTAGATGGAACCGGTCATTCATTTCTTGGTACGGAACCCGATAACGGTGAGAACCACCCTTGGAAAAAGGGTGACTTGATAATTGTTGATCATTTCCTGTGGCACCAGCACATCAATGACAACCCAGATGACAGCGCCCGAGTAGTTCGGATCCACATGTTCGACACCGTTCTCGAAACGATGCGCGCTCTCTGTGATCCATTGGTGCTATTCGAAGAACCACCAGACCAGATAAGGAATGCCCAAGCTGGAGATCTCAGCACGATCGTGTGGCCAGAGGTAAGGCGGCCAACTTGGCCGTAGACCACCATCACCATTCGGCGCCGATACATGGAGTTTCGGCGCAACGGATTTTGCCGGACGAGGGCGGTACCCGCAACTGGGACCGGATCATTGTCGACGAGAGGATCAAATCTCGCCTGCTTTCGCATGCCCTGCTTGCATTGGCACACGAAAAGGAGTTTTATGCGCTTCCCGGCGCGTTGCAGCGGCTCGTAATATTGTCCGGCCCTCCAGGGACCGGTAAGACCACATTGGCTACGGGCCTGGCCGAAATTGTTTCCAAAGAACTGGCCAACAAAGGAGATACCTGTCTTATAGAGGTAAATCCGCACGTCCTTCCCAGCGAAATGCTCGGAGAAAGCCAGAGAAACGTTGCGAGGCTGCTCGACAACTCGCTTCCAGAATTGTCTCTTCGATACCCCCATCTCGTGGTAGTTATTGACGAAGTGGAGAGTTTTGCCGTACGACGGTCATCCGCATCCTTTGAAGCGAACCCCATTGATGTCCACAGGGCGAGCGACGCCGTGCTTGAAGGCATGGACAGACTGATGAAGCGGTGTCCCAACGTTTTGGTGGTGGCTACTACAAACTTTCCCGGAGCGATTGACGAGGCGTTCACGTCGCGTGCAGATCTTGTTCTTTCGCTAGAGATTCCTGACGTGGAGACAGCCTCCAAAATCATCGCTCTGTCGCTTGACGAGCTGGCCGAAATCTGGCCAGCCATAAAGCCGCTGGCCAAGAATGCTGAAATGCACCGCGAGCTCGCTAAAGCATGTGCTGGATGGGATGGACGCCAATTGCGCCGTTTGCCATTGAAGGCGCTGTCCGATAGGAAAGAGTTGGCATTGAATCCGGAGAAACTCACGTCAGAAGACTTGTTTGCGGCCGCTTTAATTTAGTCGTGTTCGCAACTGGGGGGAAGAGGTAGTGATGAGCGGCGAAGAATCTGATGCAAAGCCTAACCAAAGGCGGATGGCGACAACTGAGAACCCGATAGCCCTGGATTCATTTAAGAGAATTCCAACCCACGGATCCGACGCTACCGTGGATCTGCTGGGCGAACTCGGTTACAGGTATATTGCAATTAATCCAGGGTCCAGCTTCAGGGGACTTCACGATTCGATTGTGAATTACCACGGTAATGAAGATCCAAAGCTCCTTCTGTGTTTGCACGAGGAAGTCGCTGTCTCTCTTGCGCATGGTTATGCCAAGGTAAGCGGGCAGCCTGCGGCAGCCGCCATTCATGATCTTGTGGGGCTCATGCATGCATCAATGGCTGTTTACGATGCATTTCTTGATCAGGTTCCGTTGGTTATTCTCGGTGGCAGCGGACCTAGAGACCGTTTCAAGCGAAGGCCCATTGATTGGATCCATTCTGCGGATACTCAAGCTGAGCTCATCCGGTCCTATGTCAAGTGGGATGATGAGCCAAGCCCTTCTTCGGCTTTCGTTTTCAGCCTCATCAAGGCGCATCAAATCGCGAATTCTGCTCCATACGGGCCTACCTACGTCTCGCTCGACTGTGCTCTCCAAGAAGAGGAAGTATCGGTTGATTCCGCCGAAGGCCTTGAAATTAGTCATTTTCAACCCCATCCTCCGATAGCGCCTGATCTAGAGGCTGTCCGCAAGGCGGCGGAAATGCTCTGCAATTCACGAATGCCGGCAATTATCGGTGGCCGGATCGGCCGAAACAGGCAGGCGACGGATTTGCTGGTTGAGTTAGTTGAGCTTCTTGGAGCTGCCTATATAGACGACCGCAACACAGTGGCTTTTCCCACTAACCATCCCAATAACTGCAATCTGGACCCCAGCATCTTGGCAGAGGCCGATACGATACTCTCAGTCGACGTTGTAGACCTTCCGTCTTTGATGGACCGTTCGATGCCAGACGGTGGAACCTCCGCAAATACCAGCAGTATCATTGATCTTTCCATGGGCGATATTGGGGCAAAGTCGTGGAGCAACTCATCTGGCATGATAAAGCCTCGCAGCATACAACTGCTCTGCGATCCTATGCAAGGACTCAAGGAACTGATAAGCGCTGTACGGATAATGGTTCGCGGGAGCGAAGTTGCCGGACGAAATCAGCTGATAGCAGAAAGAATTAGTGCGGCAAGGGTATCGCGGGAAGCAAATATTCAGTCCCATTGGAATGATGTGCCAATATCCCAGCACCGGCTCGTCGCCGAACTGTGGCAAACGGTCAAAGACACCGACTACCTTTTGCTCCTTAGAAATACAAGAAGCTGGCCGGAAGGGATCTGGAAATTCACAGGGGCCGGCCAATATTTTGGCGACTCCGGAGGTGGGGGAGTCGGATATGGTCCCGGCGCGATGGTCGGTGGCGCCCTTGCGGCTATGGACCAAGGCAAACTCGGCGTGGGCATCATAGGTGACGGAGACTTCCTGATGGCTTCCTCAGCCCTTTGGACTGCGGTGCATTACGGGATACCGATGCTCATGGTGATAAACGACAACAGTTCATTCTATAACGATGAGCCCCACCAGGCGCGAGTTGCACGGCACCGGGGCCGTCCGCCGGAGAACTCCTGGATTGGCATGCGAATCAGCGATCCTCAGGTAGATCTGACCGCCCTGGCCAAATCCTACGGATGCTGGGCGGTGGGCCCAATCGACGATCCCAGCGATCTCATGGACGCACTAAAATCCGGGCTCAATCAAGCCCTCCGCGGCAACGTGGCTGTTGTCCACGTGCATACAACTCGTTGAGTGTTTTTGAGACCTCTTAGCAGCGTTCCTCATCTTCTAGTTGATCCTCACCCGAGCAAAGGCAGATACCTTTCCCTGGAGTCATGGCAATTATGAAGAGCAGGTGCTGGATCAAGAGGTTGCAGAAGGCGAGCTGGTACCCGCAGTCCCTGTCCTAGCGGCGAAGCCAAGTATCGCTAGGAACTGCCTACTTCGCGGAGGCATTTCAGTGGGCCGGTGCGACAACAAGGCGCTCGCTTAATGTCGCGCCTTGGGGTAGAACGATCCCGTCAACCTAGCAATGGACAATCTCGCGGCCGAGGTGGCGATTCCACGATTTGCCAACTCTTCGGAATATCCAGTAGCGTCGGCGGCTGCATTGGCGAATCCGCTCGAATTATCGCAGGGAAGGAGCCATTACTGAGTACATATGTGACAAATGGCTCGCAAATTTGGCTCGTCCCCTTGACTGGCTTACTAGTTTCGGTATAATGGTCCGATATATCAGGATCGTGCTGTTGGCAGGACTGCTACGGATACGTTTCTGTGCGCTTATTTGCTTTGTCCGGAATCGATGTGGGGTATGGAACTTGTTTCATTTTGGCGGTGGATCTGACAAAGGTCGCTTTGATGGCAAAGTGCAGACCGAGGTGGTGCGCTTTGCTTTTTCAGTTTAGTTGACTTCTGCGATCCAAAATGAATCGAATTGTGCATAACCGCTTCCTAGCTGACTCGCAATCTGTCGAGCGCCGCGTTTCAGCCCGCCTGCAATTGTTTGTTCCCGGCTCACAGTTAGAACCGGACGCCAACCGAGAGATAGGTAAAAATGTCACTTAAAGATCAGCGCAAACTTGAAGAATTCGCTCCTGGTACTCCAGCAGCGCTGCCGGGGATGTCCTATCCTGCGCCACGCCACCCGTTCTATCTTCGTCAGGAACGGTGCAACGATGTCGAAGAATTGATGCCCTTGGCGAGATCCGTGGCAAGGAGGCGCTATGGCCGAGCGGCGCTAGGACCCACTATTCCCGGAGACAAGATCCTGATCATCACCTATCCTCACCAAAATGACGCCGTCTACGAGGCAGTCCGCCGGGCACTTCTTGAAGAGGGCGCTGAAAGCGTGGACAGAATTGATGTGACTGATCTTGGGATGGAGGTCAAAACCTACAGCGCTGCTGAAGGTTGGCGAGAAATAACTGACCGTTTGCCGCCCATGGTCGAAAGCGGAGTTGAATTCAACGTCGCCGCGGCGACTCTAAAGAATTATTTGGAGGATCGTCCAGGATATACGGCTGTGTTAGCGGGCGAAGCCGGCAGGCGCCACTGGAAGCGCGCTGCTGGCCAAAGAGTTCGCAACAACTGGATGTACGCCACTTATGAGGATTTCATTTCGCGGGCCAATAGTTATCCGGACGAAATTTGGCGCACAGTTGACCTAAAGGTGGTCCAGGCGTTCAGCGATGCCTCGGAGATACGGATAACCAGTCCTGAAGGTACCGACATTGGCTGGAAGGTGACCGAAGAGCAAGCTGCTCTTTGGGTCCAAGGTGCGTTCCAATCCGGGCACATCATAGGGTCAACAATTCAGGGCATACGGTTTGGCCATCCCGTTGAAACATTCATACAGCAGGCTGATTCTCTCTACCAGACCTTGAACGGGGTCGTTGCCGGAGTCAGCAACCACACCGGGTATTTCCCGCACATCGAAGTTCATATTGAATCCGGCCAGATCAGCAAGATTGTTGGCGGAGGCAGGTACGGCGAGCTATGGCGTGAAGTCGTAGAGAAGTACAAGGACTACCACTATCCGGGATTTCCGTACCCTGGCTGGCACTACTTCAACGATGCCTCGATTGGGACCAATCCAAAGAGTTATCGCCAGATCGAGACACTATGGAACTACAACGACTCCTGGACCAACCTTCCCGAAAGGGCTCAAGCTGGAGTAATACACTTTGGGTTTGGCGCGGAGCACTGGGATCAGACCTTCTTAAAATATGCCAAGGAGAACCATCTGCCAACCATGCATTTTCCTCACGTGCATAACGTATTCGCCACCTACCAAATCAAAAAGCGCAGTACGGGCGAGTGGTATTCTTTGATAGACAAGGGACGGTTGAAGGTGCTTGATGAACCAGATGTGGTTAGGCTTGCGCTTGCTCTGGGAAACACGAGCCTTCTTGAATACGATTGGATTCCAGCCGTGCCTGGCATCAACTACCCTGG
The DNA here is from genome assembly GCA_021785315.1 of Actinomycetes bacterium. The sequence goes on from JAJYFX010000153.1 coordinate 5,379, forward strand.
CGACTATTTCAAGGACTACGCCCATGACCCAATTTCATGGATTGAGCGGGACCAAAACGGCGAATTTGCTACAAATGTGGATGATCGACTCTCATGATCAAAGAAAATAGCCAAGGCTCAATCGGTAGCTCTCACCTCGACCAGCCATTCTACCTGGCGGTCGGCGACGAAGTGGGGTTATTCGAAGCGGCCTACGCTGATAGGAC
>JAJYFX010000154.1 GCA_021785315.1 Actinomycetes bacterium
TACTTTGACTTCTGAAGTATCGTGGCTAACCGCTGAAACTACCGCCTGTTCCATTTCCTCATTCTCCTTCCGGACCCAGGTGCCGGGCTCCCAGGTAAAGCTTGAGCGGACGTGTAATGTCACGTGATGGTTTTTTGCGAACTCAACGCTCCTAAGTGCCAGGACCCTTCCGCCGGAAGCAGCAAGTTCCATCATCTCGTCATAGGAGATCTCATTCAGCTTGTGCGCCGTTGGAACAACTCTGGGATCCGCGCTGAAAATACCCGAGACGTCAGTGTATATCTCGCAGATATCAGCATTCAGTGCTGCCGCCAGGGCCACAGCGGTGGTGTCGGAACCCCCCCGGCCGAGCGTTGTCACGTCCTTTTCCGTCGAGACTCCCTGGAACCCCGCCACCACTGGCACAGAGCCCTTTTTGATCGATTCGAGCAGCCTGCTTGGATGAATTTCCAAAATCTTGGCCCTGGTGTGGTCCGTATCGGTAATTATCCCGGCCTGGGAGCCGGTAAACGAGGTTGCATCTACTTCAAGGTCGGCAAGCGCCATGCTCAGCAAAGACATGGAAATCCTCTCGCCGGATGTCAGAAGCATGTCGAGCTCCCGGCCTGGATGGGAATGCGATACCTCGTTGGCTAGCCGGATCAGGTCATCGGTTGTTTTCCCCATTGCCGAAACGACTACCACAACATCATTTCCATGCTTCTTAGTACGCGCTATGTGATCAGCGACCGCACGAATGCGATCCACATCACCAACCGAAGTACCGCCAAATTTCTGAACGATCAATGCCACGTCTCAAAGCTAATAGAAGTAGCCGCCACATCTATTCACATCCTTCAAAGTTCCAAACCAACAAACTACTCACCAATTCGGACAAGCATTGGCGCAAATTGCGACTAAGTTCTTCTTCCGTGCCTAGTGAAAAAAGACAAAGAATTCGTGAAAACCAAGCCAAAAAGGCTCAAGCCGTGGCTGCCAAGCGGCGAAGAGGGAAAACGCTCAAGCGGGCAATATACATTGCCGTCGGTGCGGTCGTCGCCGTGGTATTGATTTACTTCGTTTCAAGGAGCTCTTCCTCGACCAGTGCGGCTCCAAAGGTCAAAAGCAGCGCCACCTCGTCGACCACCACGACCGCCAAGGCCGCTGCTCCGATAGCGCCGACATGCCCGCCGCCTTCAGGATCGGCAACCCGCGTGACTGCATTTACCAAGGCCCCTCCGATGTGCATCACCACCTCGGCCAGCTACACCGCCGTCGTCAAAACTGACGTTGGAACCTTCGACATCGCCCTAAATGCCAAGGCTGCACCCAAGACCGTCAATAACTTCGTCTTCCTTGCCCGATATCACTTTTATAACGGCGTGATCTTCCAAAGGGTTATACCGGGATTCGTCGTGCAGGGTGGGGATCCCACTGGAACCGGCACCGGAGGACCGGGCTACACGTTCGCCGATGAACTTCCAAAGGCCGGCTCATACAAACTTGGCTCGGTTGCAATGGCAAATGCCGGACCCAACACCAACGGCAGCCAATTTTTTATCGTCGTCGGAACCCAGGGAGAGCAGCTTCCGCCATCGTACTCACTTTTTGGCCAAGTTACCTCAGGCATGTCGGTTGTACAGAAAATCGCCGCAGACGGCTCTGCCGGTGGCACTCCTAAAGTTGTCCACAAAATGATTTCGGTCACGATTGAGGGACCTTAGAAATACCCGGCAGAATATATGAATAAAGTTCGATCCGAAAGGGCGTAAGCATATGGCAACGACGTTCCCAAATTTTGACGGTTCTTCTCCCAAGACTCAGAAGTTTTCTTCTCCCCCGGAAATGGGAATCGATTCCTCTAAGCGCTACAGCGCCAAAATGGTCACTTCAATGGGAGAAATGGTCATTGCCCTGGATGCTCAATTAGCCCCAAAGACGGTCAATAACTTTGTTTTCCTTAGTCTCTACCACTACTTCGAGGGCGTCGTTTTCCATAGGATAATTCCCGGCTTTGTGGTGCAAGGTGGCGATCCGGAAGGTACAGGCAGGGGTGGTCCGGGTTACCGCTTCGAAGACGAGCTTCCTCCGGCAGGCCGCTACGAAATCGGCACCGTAGCAATGGCAAATGCCGGACCCAACACCAACGGCAGCCAGTTCTTTATCATTTCCGGCAACGACGGCACAATGCTTCCGCCTGCATATTCAATATTTGGCAAGGTGGTCAAGGGAATCGAAATTCTCAAGGCGATCGAGGCGGTTGGATCACGGTCGGGAACTCCAAGCCAAACAGTGACAATCGACTCTGTGACCATTACAGAATCGTCAGACTAAGCCTGTGAGAGGTGCTCCGCGGTCTTAAGCACCTAGGCTCCCAGCTTGACTCGCTCCGCGAGAGTTGACATACCGGCCTCGGTACCATTACAGATCAAATGCACGGATCCTTTGCCCATCGCACTCCAAGATCCGTCGGATTCTCTGATTAGCGCAGTCTGTTCATCGATGCCCGCGATAACAACATCGGGATCCGCGAGCGACTCCGTTCTGTGCTTGAGTTCAGCTGAGGTAGCCGAGTAATGGGGCATGACCGCAAGACCCTTCACAAGCCCGAGTCCCAGCGTCAATCCGCCGCCCCTGGGATCGACCATGGGGTCGCCAAGCACCATGGCTCCCGCCGATGAACCTGCCAATACAGCTCCCTTGTGAAACGCGCTCAGTATCGCTTGATAGCAGTGGGAGTCCTTGAGCACTGAAAACAGATGCAGCGGTGATCCGCCGCCCAGATAGATGAACGAGGATTCGGCCAACTGAAGGGCGAAACCGGGATCTTCGGCATCATGACGGGTTATTACCATTGCCGGCTTGACCGTGGCTCCGAAAGTTGCAAGCCATCTCGTAGCGTGTTCAATTGCCAAATCCGGTCTTTCGTAGGCCGCTGCGGTAGGCAAAACGGTAACCTCTTTAGAACCAGATTTCTCAATTAGGTAGGCATCGAAACTGCAGCTCTCGTTCCATTCCGCACCTCCAATGAGTCCAAGGATTCCTACAGTCATATCCCCCACCTTCGTTCACTAGATCCTAACAAAATCTAAGCAAAGAAATCGCTCTTCAGCCTTGCAGTTCCCATGATTCCGTGGGGTATCAGCGGCCTTCCGAGAGGAAAATTAAATCGAAACAATGTTGTCACGACCATTTGTGATTGATCGAACGACCCGAGAAGGTCGCGATTGAGATGACAGCCACCTGCCAGCCTTTTCCACAGCGGCGTCGCGAGATTCTGAACCAGTTCGTAGATGCCCGGAGTTACAACGTGCTCAATAAAAATGAACTTCCCCCCGGGAGCAAGTAGCGTCGATATAGTTTGAAGCGCCTCGTCCATATCAGGCACGGAGCACAGCACCAAGGTGGTCACCACGAAGTCAAACGAATGTGGGGCTATGCCGCTGCTTGGCAAATCGTCAACTGATCCTTCGATGATCTCGATGTTCCGACCCGCTGCCCTGGCCCTGAGAATCTTCAGCATTTCCAAGTTAGGCTCCACAGCCACGAGTTGGATATCCTCGGGGTAGTAGGACAGATTGAACCCCGTTCCCGCCCCTATCTCCAGGACCCTCCCCGACACCTGGCCCAGAAGTTCCTGACGCCTTCTGGCAAGACCGGCCCTCTCTACGAGTGGCATAAATGCCTCATAGACCGAAGCGAACGAAAATCTCAATCTCAGTCGTTGGTTGCTGGCATGCATGTAACTCTAAGTTAGGCGAAAAAGTCACCCAGGCAACCTACTTGCGGGGATGAAATTCAAAGAATTCCCCTGTGTCAGATCTGCAGCTGCTGTCTTATCTCTTGTGCCTTGACCGGGCTCCCGAGAAGATTGCCCTGCGCATAGTCACAACCAGAGTTCCGCACGCACTTAAGTTGCTCCTGAGTTTCGACGCCTTCTGCAACCACCTCCATGCCAAGCGTGTGCCCAAGGTTGACAATTGAACATATGATCGCCTCGCAGCGCTTCTCGACAGCCAGGCGAATGAACTCCGAGTCAATCTTTAAAGCTGACATCTCCGAAAAGCGCACTAGATAGGAGAGCGATGAGTAGCCGGTGCCATAGTCGTCGATTAGAAGCTCTACCCCCAGCTCGCGCAGCTGCATAATGGTCGATCCCGAGATATCGCCGGATTTTAGTATCACTCCCTCAGTAACTTCGAGGCCGAGCATTCTGGCGGGAAATCCGGTCCGTTGCAAAATGCCTTTTACGTCCCCCACGAATGCCTCCTCCTTGATCTGAAGAGCGCTCACGTTGACTCTCAACCTGATTTCGGGATTAATTCTTTGCCAAATCATTGCCTCCCTGCATGCGGTTTCCAGCACCCAAAAACCGAGGTAACCAATTTGGCCCGTCTCTTCCGCAAGTTTGATGAACACATGTGGGGCGATCGGACCCTCAACGGGATGGTCCCACCGGCACAAAGCCTCAATCGAAGCAATTTTTCCGGTGGAGAGCTCGAAAATCGGTTGATATGCCAGCCAAAGCTGGTTCTGCTCGATTGCAGTGTGCAGATCAGTTGCGACCCGGAACCGGTCCCATGACGCCTCACCCATGGTCGGTTCGTACATCTCCATACCGCCAAGACCCGCATTTTTAGCTCTATACATGGCTGTATCAGCCTCACGTACCAGTTCCGTAGCCTGGGAACCCGCCCTGGCAATTGTGATCCCAATCGACCCGCTCAAAAACACGGAACGCTCATCTACCAGAAACGGCTCATTCCAGCTCCGTCTCAGCCGATTCGCGAGATCGATGGCTTCAAACGGAGAACGCACGTGATCGCACGTGATCAGAAATTCGTCGCCCCCAAGCCTTGACACCGTGTCGCCGTCATGAACCGCACTGTGAAGTCTGGGCACGAGATCAACAAGAACCCGATCACCGTTGTCATGACCAAGCGAATCATTGACAGATTTGAAGTTATCCAGATCCAAAAGAAGTACCGCCATCAGATCGTTGTCATTCTTCGTTTTCAAAGTTGTCAGTCCATGTTGGATGCGGTCGAGGGCCAAAGCCCGATTCGCAAGGCCGGTCAGCGGGTCATGAAGCGACAGGTGCCTGAGCTCGCGCTCTACTGCAATTCTCTTCTGCGCAGATGAGAGTACGCTCGCGACTGCTTCAAGGAAAATCACATCATCCTCAGTAAACTTCCTACGCGTAAGAGAATGAAGACTGAGTGCGCCATGGGGCTGCCCGTTTTCGAGAATCGGCACCGCCATGCCGCTGGCCATCCCGCAACGCCGGCCGCCGGAAGTATCGAACCTGGTCTCGAGATCTATGTCTGGAGTGATTACAGGCTGGCCGGATATCATCGCATATCCCGACTGAGATTTGGCGCCGCCGTTAATTACGTTAAAGTTAAGAGCCACTAAATCGTGACGGGCGACCAAATGGAGCTTGTCGCTGCCTTCGATCGGCTGCGCTACGACCACGAGTTCCACATCAAGAGTGTTAGCAACAGCCCCCACCGCATTGCGCAGCAAATCCAGCCACCTGATGCTTTGTGCCTGGCGAGCAAGTTCAGCGACAACTCTGTGCTCTCGCAC
>JAJYFX010000155.1 GCA_021785315.1 Actinomycetes bacterium
CGATCTATTGATATCGGCCTGATTTATCTAGATAGTTGGTTAAGTGGTACTACTTAATACATGGCCACAAATGCTTCTAGAAAACGGCAGCCTTTCTCACCCGAACAGAAGGAATCTCTCTCGCAGGGACGAGAACAAAGCAAGGTTGTCCGGAAATATCTCGAGGCTATCGAGCTTTCTAAACCAAAGCGGGGACGCAAGAGAACTATCGAATCAATTACCAAGCAACTCAACACAATTGACAGCAGCATCAAAGCGACACATCCTCTAAATCGCCTCAATTTGACACAAAAGAAACTCGAACTAACCCAGGAGCTCGAACGGATCAAAAACGGTCCGGATATAGGAGAGCTGGAGGATCAGTTCATAAAGGTGGCCATGGATTATTCCAAGCGAAAGGGCATTTCGTTCGCTGCGTGGAAGGAATTGGGCGTCACTCCGGATGTGCTTGCCAAAGCTGGAATTTTTCCGATAGGCAAGCCCGAACGAAAGCAACAAATCTCCAAGTAGCGAATTGGCTTCTATTTGTTTCTTTGTCCGGAAAAGACGACTTTTTCTAAAGATTTGAAGCGAACGACTTAAAAATATGAAGACCATCTACGGACCCCAATAAGTCATCACAAGCGCGCTCAGGATGCGGCATCATTCCAACCACATTTCTTTCTTTTGAACAGATGCCGGCAATTGAATTCATTGATCCATTTGGATTTTCTACATACCTCAAGACCACCTGATCATTTGATTCAAGCTCGCTAAGCGTATCGGGATCGCATGTATAGTTGCCTTCAAAATGATTGATCGGCAAGCGTAGTCTTTGGCCGGTTTCGGCAAGTGAGGTCGACGAAGATCTCGCCGATGCCACTTCAAGTTCCACCTCTTCGCACAGGAACTTCAAGAGCGCATTTTTTTGAAGGGCGCCCGCCAGTAAGCCGGCTTCAGTCAAGACTTGGAACCCGTTGCAAATTCCAAGCACAGACCTGCCGCTCTTGGCAAATTCCACGACTGAAGACATCACTGGCGAAAACCTGGCTATGGCACCCGGCCTCAGGTAATCTCCGTGGGCAAATCCGCCGGGAAGGACCAATCCGGAGACGCCCTCCAAGTCGCGTTGGCCGTGCCATATGAATTGCGTATTCACACCCATTGCCTCGAGCACGGACGCGACGTCATACTCGCAATTCGAACCGGGGAACACTACGATGCCAACGCTTTTTGCCGTCACTTATGCCTCATCAATTTGAATTTCCGCGTTCTCAAGCACGGGGTTGGAAAGAAGGGACGTTGCAATTTCCGAAACTCTCTTTTCTGCGGTTTCCCTCGAGTCTGCCTCCACGTTCAAAGAAATGATCTTGCCCATTCGTACGTCGGTAATTCCCGGATATCCGAGTGCGTTAATAGCCTCGGAAACAGTGTTTCCCTCGGGGTCCGCAATACCGGAACGCAACCAAACTTGAACCTTTGCCTGAAATCTCATGGACTTCCCATTCATTTGTACTCGGTAACGCAAGTTACGTGCCGAGTGCTAACTTAAAATTCTCTCCCGCTAATCCGTTCATATACGGCAATATATCTGTTTCTCAAAGATTCTTGGACCACGACCGGCAAACTCGGCGGAGGTGGCATCTTGTTCCAGCCCACCGATTCCAACCAGTCCCGCAGCGGCTGCTTGTCATATGCGGTGGGCTCTCCACCGGCCAGCAATTCGCTGGCCTCCCAGATCCGGGAAGAATCTGGGGTCAAAACCTCGTCGCAGAGCGCGACTTCGCCATCGATGATTCCAAACTCGAACTTTGTGTCGGCAATAATTACGCCGGCCTCCTCAGCCTTGCGAGCGCCAATATCATAGATCTGAATTGACATATCACGGACCTTGGCTGCCGTCTCGGCACCAACTATCCGAGCGGCCTCATCAAAGGAAATATTGACGTCATGCCCGCTCTCGGCCTTTGTCGATGGGGTAAAAAGGGGCTCTGGAAATCTCATTCCGCCACTCATTCCATGAGGAACCTTTTGGCCGTGCACGGTCTGAGACTTTTGATATTCTTTCAGAGCGGATCCAGCGAGATAGCCGCGCACAATGCATTCAATGGGAAGCATCTCCGCCTCTCTTACCAGCATCGCCCTACCCTGAAACTCATCGGGAAGTTCCTCGCCGAGATCTTTCAGCGTGGGATTGGCTGCGACAATGTGATTTGGAAAACGGTCTCCTAGATAGTCGAACCAAAACTCGGTCATTGCCGTGAGAACTTTTCCCTTGTCTCTTATTTCCTCTGCCATAATCACATCGAAAGCTGAAACCCGGTCTGAGGCCACCATGAGAAGAAGTTTTTCCTCGGGATCTCCAAGCACATAAAGATCCCTGACTTTTCCGCTGTGTATAAGTTTGAGTTTCAAAGCTGTTCCCATATCTCTATAATCAGCCCAACTCAACTCTACCTTGACATTGGTGGACACGGATCGGGATTTAGCTAACCAGCCTGATCAGTGTGCAATTTGAAGTGCCCGAACACCAAGAGAGATCCCGGGCGCTCCCGCATGACACAGGTGTTCATCGGAAAAATCTGCCGTCGTTTGCCGTGCCTATCCTTGACAGTAAAAGCCGTGCCAATCCAGCCAGACGGGGGACGCTCGCGCCGGCGCGGCAAAGCTGATTACCGTTTCAAAGCTTATTCGACCGATATTTATATAGATACAGCTATGCTTTTTTCAATGCCCGAGGACCAGCAAAATACTGAGCAAACAGCTGAGCAAATCTCAGCGGCCCTTTTTTCGCTGCTCCTTTCGGTGGCGCGAAGCATGCCTCGAGACCTGAGTCGGACAGGAGTGGCCACTCTGAACCTTCTTCAGCTGTCTGGCCCCCAAAGAATAACTCGGCTTGCCGAGCTTGAGGGCGTGACGCAGCCGACCATGACAACATTATTGGACAGACTCGAAAACATTGGACTGGTAGAACGACATCCGGACAATAGCGATGGCCGGGCAACTTTGATTTCACTGAGCAAATCAGGAGTGTCATACTTAAGCCAACGCCAGCAAATCGGGACCGAGCGCATAGCGGATCTGATTGCAAGGCTTCCAAGCGACCAGACTCTTCGCCTAGCCGATGCGCTAGCCGCATTAGTCAGTTTGAGTCAGGCCGCCGCCATCCCACGGGCAACCCACAATTCCAAATCACAATCAACTCAGGGCGGAAAATAATGGACCCTAGCCAAAGCCAGTCATCTAGCCCGTTTCACCAACCCAAGGCTGTTTGGGCGGTAGCTTTTGCCTGTGTCGTTTCTTTTATGGGAATAGGATTGGTCGATCCAATTCTGCCGGCGCTCGCCAGTCAGCTCCATGCCTCGCCAAGCACAGTTGAACTCCTCTTTACCAGCTATCTGATGGTAACCGCCTTTGCCATGCTGCTTACCGGTTGGATTTCCAGCAGGATCGGCGCAAAGGCGACCTTAGTGACAGGTCTTGTCCTCATCGTGGTCTTCAGCGCGCTGGCTGGCGCATCCAATACCATCGGCGGCATCGTAGGTTTTCGTGCCGGATGGGGAATCGGCAATGCACTTTTCATCGCCACATCTTTGGCTGTCATTGTCGCGTCTGCAAGCGGCGGATTCGCCGGAGCGATCATCCTCTATGAGACTGCCCTGGGAATTGGTTTCGGCTTGGGACCACTCCTTGGTGGCGAACTGGGCGCAATATCATGGAGAGGACCCTTCTTTGGAGTCACGACCTTGATGGCGATCTCTCTTATCGCCACCCTCGTTCTGGTTGAGAAGATGCCAGTGCCGATAAAGCGCACCTCGTTGGCGGATCCTATCAGGGCGCTGAAGCACAGAGGCTTGCGGATCATGAGCATCACGGCACTGTGCTACAACTGGGGCTTCTTCACCCTGCTGGCATTCACTCCCTTTCTGATGCACATTGGAATACATCAGCTTGGCTACACCTTCACAGGCTGGGGAGTCATGGTGGCGATTTTTGCAATTTTCATCGCACCACATCTCCAAGGCCGATTTGGTACCGCCCGAATTCTGTATGTGAACCTGACGCTATTAGCTCTCGATCTTGTGGTCATGGCCGTGTTCACGTCTTCGCGGGCGACTCTGGTAATCGCGGTCATAGTCTCGGGAGCCTTCGTGGGGCTCAATAATACGCTTACCACTCAGGCTGTAATGCTCGTCTCCCCGGTAGAAAAACCGCTCGCTTCCGCCGCTTACGGATTCGTCCGGTTTATCGGCGGAGGAGTCGCTCCCTTTGTGGCAGCCAACCTTGCATCTCACTTTAACGTTCACGTACCGTTCTACTTTGCTGCCGTTGTGGTAATGATTGGAGTGATAGTGCTCACCAGAGGGCACTCTCTTTTGCTTGCCGCCGAGGTCCCACGCAACCGAATCAAAGAGATTCCTCCAGTTTCGCAGTATCGCACTGCCGTGCCGGCGGACAGCCGCGGCGACACGGACAGTTCCACGGAATTCAAACAAACCTAGTATCAGCAGCCTTTGAACTTCGCTCAGCTGCTGGTTTGACTCCTAAAAAAAGCGGCCAAGGCACCGATCTCTCATGCGGAGTCTCGGTACACTAGCGTCGCATCAGAGTCTCAGAACCTAGCCGGCAGCTATCGCCGCCAGTGCCCGACGGTCAATCTTGTCGCCGACGATCGGCATCGAACCCAGCACTACAAGCCGCTCCGGGGCCTTATAGTGGGCGAGACCCTGATCCTCCAGATAACGGCGCAAGGTCTCAAGAGTGGGCGGATCCTGTCCGGGCGCCACAACTAAGCAAGCGCATATCCTCTCGCCCAGCACCGAATCCGGAACGCCAATTACTGCGACCTGCGCCACGCTGTTATGAGTTCTTAGAAGGGCCTCTATCTCCACTGGACTCACTTTGTCCCCACCGCGCACGATCACCTCCTTGAGCCGGCCCACGATAACAAGATTTCCGTCATCGTCGGTCGATGCCAGATCCCCCGTATGGAACCAGCCATCGCGCCAAGCCTGTCTGCCCTCCTCTCCCAAAAAACCGCTCACAGAGCAGGGCCCGCGGCCAATTAGCTCACCCACCTGCCCAATGGGAACATCACTTCCCTGGTCATCTACGATTCTGAATTCGGTGTCTCCCTGAGGACGGCCTACAGTGCGGTGGCGCACCGAGGGCGCAGCATCGATATCCGGCGCTGCCCAGCCACCGAAATCGGATCCGCCATAGTTGGAAATAACGATGCCCTTGGTCAGCGATTCCAGATCCTGCCCTAAAGTCGGCGGCATTACAGAACCCACTGCATACCAGATTCGCACCGAAGAGGTGTCGGCCTCGTCGAGTTTTGGCACCAGCATGGCCAGTTGCGCGGGCGTGCCACAGACGATCGTCACGCCCATACTCTGTATCAGATCCATTGCGCCCCTCGTACCAAATCGCGGCATTGCAATCACATACGAACCAGCTATCGGTGCCGCCAGCCATCCAACCCTGGCCGGCCCTGTTCCAGGAGAGAGAACGAGTATTTTGTCCCCGGCTGTCAATTTCAGTAGCTGAGCCTGCGCATGAGCCCGCCGGCACG
>JAJYFX010000156.1 GCA_021785315.1 Actinomycetes bacterium
ACCACTGTTTCGGATTGTCGTACCACGGCATGACATCTTTAACCCAAGACGCCTGGCTTGGATTCACGCCACGCAAAACCACTGGCCAGCTGTCTAAAGGCACTACCTTCGCCGAGTGCCTAATCAGGTAAATACTCCATGTCCATCCCAGTGGCGAGTTCAAACCCTTGGACGGTTCCAATGCCGGTACCGTCTCAATCTTCTGCAACTGCGGGTCTTTGTCGGCCTGCGCCACGACATTTGGTGAGTACGCCATGTAGTACCTGACGCCTAGCAGCTGTAGATGCTGAACTCCTAGCGCCACGTTTAGCCCGTCGTACGGCAGGCCGGACATTGCCTCCGATGGAGATGCCGACAACTCTGATTGGTTCACGAAATGAAACGGAGTCGTTGCCGACGATTCGAAAAACAGACCCTCCATTGAGCCGACGCACCTGTTGGTCCAATACGGCAAGAGCATTAGGGCCATTGGGGTACCGTAAGCATTTTCCTGAGAGTTGTACTCCCACATTGCCGGACCGCACCCGTAATTTCTGCCGACGACCTGCATGGTTGCCATGAGTTCGCGATAGGCAGGATATGCGGGCTTACCTTCGTAGCCTGTGTAGTTCCAGCTGAGCCACGAAGGCAAGAAACTTTGCGTCGCATGAATTGGCAGCCATGGTATTGGGCCGAACATCCCTAATCCAGATATCGCAAACACCACCAGTGAAACCAGGGTAGCGAGGACGACGTGGCCGCGTGAGCCGAGGGACTCATTTTCGGGACCGGGCCATCGAGTCTTTTTGACTGTCTCGGGCGCGGGCTGAGCGAGAATAGTTGCTACTTCCTGGGCCCCGAGTTCAAGTCCAATCAAGGAATTCGGTACTGAATAGCCAACCTCATCTTCCTCTAACGCATTTACGCCGGACTCAGATGAAAGAGCGCTTTTACTGCCGATCCAGGACTTTGTCTTTTTGTACGCGGCGCCAGCCAGAATACCCAGATTGCCGAGGAACAAGCCTGACAGAACGTAGAGCGAAAGGACCCAGAACGGCAGCGCTCGAGCATTATACACCGCGCTATTTGGCAGAAATATGAATGCCGCAACCGAAAAAATACCCAGCAGAGCCAAGAGAACCCCTAGCATCTGCTTTCTCCAGATCGCAACAATCATGCCAAGAAAAGCCATAATCAGCCAGGGGCGTAGGGAGTGAGGAAACAATGTGCTGCTGTAGGTGGTCACCTTCGACCATCCCATTGACGTGGAATATGCTACGCGCAATGCAAATGGAATCGCCCAGAACGATGTGATGAGTGCCGCTAGAACCACTATCGCAACCGTATATCGCAAGTCGCTCCAGCTTTTGTAATAGATGCGCTTCATAAGAACGAGCAACACCAGCGCTAATCCAACCCAGAATGACGGAAGTATGTGGGCTAAAGTTGCAAGTGCGAAGATCAGTGCGCCAATCGCCGCATCTTTCCTGGTCAATCCCCGTTTTGATGCGATTGCAATTACTATGATTCCAAGTGCCAGCGAAAGAGAAAACGAATATTCGCCTGCGAGTGTAGACGCCAGATTGCCGCCGTCGATTGTGTAGCTCGTGTCAAGAAGGTAGCCGACGCCAACTAGCCCCAAGCAAACCGGAATCGGCCGGGGAAGTTGAAACTTCTTGCCCAGGTAATAAAGACTCGGGATGAAAATTAGCGAACCGAGAACGGTAATCAACTTGAATGCGACGTTGTAGGTAATGAAAATATTGAGGAACGCAACCAAGATAGAGGGCAACGGGAAATAGAAGCCCAGCAAAGGAAATCCGTCGTACCAGGCATTGCTCCAGCCTGTCAGACGAAAATGATTGAAAACCTGATGCTCTGCCAGCCATGGGACTATGAAGTGGGCTCCGGTATCCCCTCCCGTCGTGGTGGTGTTGGAAAGGATGAGCGACGGATGCAGCTGCCACACGACAAAGGCCAGTGCCAACAGGATAAAAAATCTATCGATGATATTTGATTTTTGATCGCTGCCCAAATTCTTGATGCGGTGTATCACGGATGGCACCCATCCATCATGCCCGATAATGTCAGACAACGATATGCACCTTTCAAATATTGTCTTTTGATTGGATTGTATCTAGTGGATCCGGAGCAAAGCTATTAGCGTAACGGCGTTGAAGGCACCGTGAGCGAGCATCCCGGGCCCCAAGCGGCCGAATTTTAGCCTCAGAGCAGCCAATACAAGCCCGAAGAAGGCTAAACCGAGGAGCTGAAGCGGTTCTCCGTGTGCCAAGCCAAAAAGAACAGACGAAATTATCGCTGCGAGAAATGACGAGGCTGACTCGGGAAGCCGAGAAAACCTGTCTTTTAGCGAACCCAAAAGAAGACCGCGGAAATAGAGCTCCTCGACGATTGGAGCACCTACGGCCAGAAAAAGCGCCAGAACTATAAATCCGCCCCCGTGACCTAAACCGGTTATGGTCTGGGCAGGTTGGCTAAGTTTTTGGGAGAGATTTGGAATCGCGCGTTGAAAGGGATAGTAAAGCAAGGGAATGATCACCAACTGGCCAAGCACTCCAATCGGAATCCCAATCACAATATCCTGAAGAATGATATTTCTGAGGCCAAAATCGACTTTCAATGAGCCTGTACCTCGCTTTTTCGAAGCATAAACGACAGCCGCTAGAAGTCCAGTCCAAAGGCCCAAAAGATTTGCGATCAGCGCTCCAAATGAGTTCGTGGGCGATGCGTTTGACGGGGCATTTGTGATCGTCAGCTCGATCAACACATACACCGTGGCGAAGAAATACCCGACTATGAACCCGACAACGGCGACGGAAAGGGCGTTAATTCCTTTCACGCCTCCCTGACGCGGAGATGGTTCCCACTGATTCACTCTCACGAGGATAGTGCGCCGAGTGACAGATTAAGACGCTGGCAATCCTCCAACCGACATGCAAAAAGAGACCGCTTCATCAATCTTTTAATCAATTACTTCCATTACGCGCCTAACATGTGAAATATGAGTCGTCAAATGCCCGAAAAGCGCCAGCGCGGAAATGGTACTGATAAAGGAAATAAGATCCTGCCGAACGGCCCAGATCAGAGCTGGCGTTGGATAGTCCTTGTACTTGTGACACTTCTAGCTGCAGCCTTCGTCTATGCCTCGGTCTTCACTCCGCAAACAACGAAACAACTGAGCTACGACACGTTTTTGCACGATGCCCAGGCAAAGCAGGTGGTATCAGCCCAGATTGACAATAACAACGGAAAGATCAGCGGAAAATTGTCCGATGGAACAAGTTACTCCGTCAATGGGCCCCTGCCGTTCATCACGACAGATATAACGCAGCTGAGAACGGAGGGCGTAAACACCTCTTTCTACACGCCTAACTCCAATTTCCTGTCACAAATGCTTTACTACCTGATTCCGCTTCTTTTTTTGGTTGGCTTATTTGCCTATATGAACAGACGAGCTCAGGGTCAGATGTCGGGGATCATGTCCATCGGCAAATCCAAGCCTAAGGTCTACTCCACCGAGAGGCCCCGGACTACTTTCGATGATGTGGCAGGATACAGCGCAGTTAAACTCGAGATTTCCGAGGTTGTTGATTTTCTAAAGAACGCACAGCGCTTCAAAGAAATCGGCGCAAGGGTACCCAAGGGGATTCTGCTAGTAGGTCCGCCGGGCACCGGCAAGACTCTTCTCGCACGCGCTGTAGCCGGAGAAGCCGGAGTGCCGTTCCTAAGCGTGACGGGTTCTGATTTCATGGAAATGTTCGTAGGCGTCGGTGCGTCACGCGTTAGGGATTTGTTTCAAACCGCCCGCAAGCAAGCGCCAGCAATCATATTTGTCGACGAAATCGACTCCATTGGAAGAAAGCGCGGTGCGGGACTTGGCGGAGGACACGATGAAAGAGAGCAGACTCTGAACCAGATGCTCTCTGAAATGGACGGCTTCGACACCGCCGAGGGCGTCGTGATCATGGCTGCCACCAACCGGCCAGACATTCTGGATCCTGCTCTCCTGAGACCGGGAAGGTTCGATCGCCAGATAGTTGTTCCCCTGCCGGACTTAGAGGAGAGACTTCCAATTCTCAAAGTCCATTGCAAAGGAAAGAAAATTTCTTCAGACGTGGACTTGAGCGTAGTCGCCCGTGGAACCCCGGGAATGAGCGGCGCAGATCTTGCCAACCTCGTAAATGAGGCTGCCCTCTATGCGGTAAGGAGATCGTCCCCAGAGATTCATATGGAAGATTTTGAAGCTGCTAGGGACCGAGTTCTCATGGGCCAAAGGCGCGATTCCCTAGTTCTGTCCGACGAGGAAAAGGAGCGAGTCGCATACCACGAGGGTGGACATGCGGTACTAGCTTACGTATTGCCAAACGCAGATCCAGTCCACAAAGTAAGCATCCTCCCGACGGGATTAGCTCTCGGTGTCACGCAGCAGCTGCCTCTCGAAGAACGTCATATCTACCCCAAGGAATACATAGATGATTCGCTGGTGGTTCGAATGGGCGGCCGGGTGGCGGAAATGCTCATATTCGGCGATTTATCCACCGGAGCAAACAACGACCTGGTTGGAAACACCGAAATGGCCAGAAAGATGGTCAGAGAATGGGGTATGAGCGACAGGATTGGCCCCAGGGCATGGGGATCGCAGGGGATGGTGTTCCTGGGCGAAGATCTGATGCATAGCCGCGACTACTCAGAAGATACCTCAAAAATCATCGACGAGGAGATAGACAGCATCCTCAGAGAACAGGAGCTCAGGGCAACGGAGCTTCTAAAGATCCATCAGAAAGGCCTGGAGCTTGTAGCCAACGCTCTGCTTGAAAAAGAGACCATTGATGGAAGTGAAGTTGCCGCGCTCATTGACGAGGGATACGGAGCTCCGGTTTATGGCCCAAACTCAAAGAAGGCGCTCATTGCCAAGCTCAGTTCCGATCGACGCGATACTGATGCCGGTCAAGATTTCACGAGCACCGAAGTGCTGGACAACAGCTCGGAAAATACTGAAAACACCTAGTCTCTCCCGGGCCTTGCCGGGTTAAATGTCACTACCGCCGCTCATAATATACATATGAGCGCACAGATGAGACTAATTGAGATTGAAGAGAGAATTCCGGCTTGGGCACTTGACCGTCGAACGAGAGAAGTTGGCCTAAAAGGAGTTGCCGCCGCCAGGGCAGTGCTCCAGAGACCATCCACCAGCAAGGCCCAAAATTTTTCGCGTTCAAATCGAAACGCTACTGACTTTCAGTTAAAGGTAACTAGTTCTCCTATTTGTGACTTCGTGACGAGGTCCACAGAGTAACCTTTTAGCATCCGAGCATTTCTAGCTGGAGAGTCCAAATGGAGAACTATCCACTATTAACAGAACGTCTAGGATTCCCAAAGGGAACGAAAGCGCTTATCATTACCTGCGATTGTCTCGGTTTTTGCCATTCCTGCAATTTGGGCGTGTATGACGTACTCAGGAACGGTATCGCAACGTCGGCGCGACTCATAGTTCCAGATCCATGGTCGAGGGATGCCGTTGCCCGCTATCGCGGCTAAGA